>NZ_JBSVWQ010000311.1:0-5618 GCF_054071215.1 Pseudomonas sp. SDO5522_S412
TCTACAGGATATACACGGTCAAATGTGGGAGCGGGCTTGCTCGCGAAGAGGCCGGGAACGGCGCTACAAAATCAGGAATCCCGACGCAAATCCGGCGGAATCGGCAGGTCTTTGAGCGGATCCGGCCGCTTGCCCTTGCCCGCCCGGTACTGGCGGATCTGATACACGTACGCCAACACCTGAGCCACCGCCAGATACAACCCGGCCGGAATTTCCTGGTCCAGGTCGGTGGAGTAGAAGATCGACCGCGCCAACTCCGGCGATTCCAGCAGCAGGATGTCATTGGCGACCGCAATCTCGCGGATTTTCAACGCCGTGAAATCACTGCCCTTGGCCAGCAACATCGGCGCCCCACCCTTCTCCGGGTCGTACTTGAGCGCCACGGCGTAGTGGGTCGGGTTGGTGATGACCACATCGGCATCGGGCACCGAGGCCATCATCTTGCGCTGGGACATCTCGCGCTGCAGCTGGCGAATCCGCTGCTTGACCTCGGGCCGGCCTTCCTGGTCCTTGTGCTCGTCGCGCACTTCCTGCTTGGTCATCAGCAGTTTCTTGTGGCTTTCCCACAGCTGGATCGGCGCATCCACCGCAGCAATGATGATCAGCCCGCAGGCCATCCACAGCGAACTCCAGCCCACCACTTGCACACTGTGGATGATCGCCAGCTCGATCGGCTCATGGGCGATGCGCAGCAGGTCGTCGATGTCGGACGACAACACCGTCAACGCCACAAACAGGATCAGGATGAACTTGGCCAAGGCCTTGAGCAGCTCCACCAGGGCCTTGGTGGAAAACATCCGCTTGAGCCCGGCCGCCGGGTTCATCCGGCTGAATTTGGGCGCCAGGCTGCCGGCGGCAAACAGCCAGCCGCCGAGGGAAATCGGGCCGATCAGGGCCGCCAGCAACAAGGTGATGAGGATCGGCTGCACCGCGAGGATCGCGATCTTGCCCGAGTGCAGCAGGTACAAGCCCATGGCGCCCGGGCTCAGCAGCACGTCGCGGGGCAGGGAGAAATTCAGGCGCATCAACTCCATCAGGTCCAGGGCCAGGCCCCCGCCGTAGATCAGCAGGCCGCCGGAACCGGCGAGCATGATCGCCAGGGTGTTGAGCTCTTTGGAGCGGGCAATCTCGCCCTTTTCCCGGGAGTCCTTTTTACGTTTCTCCGTGGGGTCTTCTGTCTTGTCCTGGCCACTCTCGCTCTCGGCCATGGCTTACCGCGCCCGCGCCAAGTCACGTAAAAACTGCAAGGCGTCGGTCGCCAGCGGTTGATACTGATTGAGAATGTCAGCCATGCCGACCCAGAAAATCCCCATGCCCAGCACCAGGGTCAACGGGAAACCGATGGAGAAGATGTTCAACTGCGGCGCCGCCCGGGTCATCACGCCAAAGGCGATGTTGACCACCAGCAGCGCAGTGATCGCCGGCAATACCAGCAGCAGGGATGCACCGAGCACCCAGCTCAAGCGCCCCACCAGCTCCCAGAAATGATTGACCACCAACCCGCTGCCCACCGGCAAGGTGGTGAAGCTTTCGGTCATCACCTCGAACACCACCAGGTGGCCGTTCATGGCCAGGAACAGCAAGGTCACCAGCATCGTCAGGAATTGCCCGATCACCGCCACCGACACGCCGTTGGTAGGGTCGACCATGGACGCGAAGCCCATGCCCATCTGGATCGAGATGATCTGCCCGGCGATCACGAAGGCCTGGAAGAACAGCGTCAGGGAGAAGCCCAGCAAGGCGCCGATGATGATTTGCTCGGCGATCAACATCATTGCACTGAGGTCCAGGGCATTCACCGGTGGCATCGGCGGCAAGCCCGGCACGATCACCACGGTGATCGCCACCGCGAAATACAGGCGGATGCGCCGTGGTACCAGGGTGGTGCCGAACACCGGCATGGTCATCAGCACGGCCGTGACCCGGAACAACGGCAGGATGAACGAGGCCACCCAGGTGCTGATCTGGGTGTCGGTCAAGGCCAGCATCGAATTCACGGGGTCAGCCGATCAACTGCGGAATACTGCCGTACAGCTGCAGGATGTATTCCATGAAGGTTTGCACCAGCCACGGGCCGGCGACGATCAGGGTGATCAGCATCACCAGCAGGCGCGGCAAAAAGCTCAGGGTCTGTTCGTTGATCTGGGTCGCGGCCTGGAACATCGCCACCAACAGGCCCACCAACAGGCTCGGCACCACCAGTACGGCGACCATCATGGTGGTCAGCCACAGGGCTTCGCGAAACAGGTCGACTGCTACTTCTGGCGTCATGGCCTACACCCCACCGAAACTGCCGGCCAGGGTGCCGATTATCAGCGCCCACCCGTCCACCAACACAAACAGCATGATCTTGAACGGCAACGAAATGATCAGCGGCGACAGCATCATCATACCCATGGCCATCAGCACACTCGCCACGACGAGGTCGATGATCAGGAACGGAATGAAGATCATGAAGCCGATCTGGAACGCGGTCTTCAACTCCGAGGTCACGAACGCCGGCACCAGGATGGTCAGCGGTGCCATGTCGGGGCTGGCGATGTCGGTACGCTTGGACAACCGCACAAACAACTCGAGGTCGCTGGAACGGGTCTGCGACAGCATGAAATCCTTAATCGGGCCCTGGGCCTTGTCGATCGCATCCTGGGCGGTCATTTTCTCCGCCAGGTACGGTTGCAGGGCTTGCTGGTTCACCTTGTCGAACACCGGCGCCATGATGAACAGCGTCAGGAACAGCGCCATGCCGGTGAGGATCTGGTTCGACGGCGTCTGTTGCAGGCCGAGGGCCTGACGCAGGATCGAGAACACGATGATGATGCGGGTGAAGCTGGTCATCAGCATCACGAACGCGGGGATGAAGCTCAGCGCGGTCATGATCAGCAGGATCTGCAGGCTGACCGAATACTCCTGCGCGCCCGCCGCGTTAGTGCCCAGGGTGATCGCCGGGATCGACAACGGGTCTGCCGCGTACGCCAGCGGCGCTGCCAGCAACAGCATGAGCGTCAATAAAACGCGCATTACTTCTTATCCTTCTGATCCTTGCCCAGCAACTCCATGAGGCGCTGGGCGAATTCCGGCGTGGCCGCTTGGGTCTGGGCCACTTCCACAGGCGACTTGAGCACGTGCAACGGGGTGATGCGACCGGGGGTGATGCCCAGCAGGATCTGCTCGTCGCCGACCTGCACCAGCACCAGCCTGTCCCGCGGGCCAAGGGCGCGTGAACCCACCAGCTCAATGACCTGGGCATTGCCCGGGCCGATGCGCTGCACGCGGCGCAGCACCCAGGCGAGCACGAAGATCAGCCCCACCACCAGCAACAACCCCAGCACCAACTGGGTGAGTTGCCCGCCCACACCGCTGCCAAGCGCAGGCGCAGCCGCCTGGGCAACCGGTTCTGCTGCCATTACGCTCAAGGGCAGCGTCGATAACAGTCCAACCAATGAGCGCTTCATATCAACGCAACTTTTTGATGCGTTCGCTTGGGCTGATCACGTCGGTCAGGCGGATGCCGAACTTCTCGTTGACCACCACCACTTCGCCATGGGCGATCAGCGTGCCGTTGACCAGCACGTCCAGCGGCTCGCCGGCCAGGCGGTCCAGCTCGATCACCGACCCCTGGTTGAGCTGCAGCAGGTTGCGGATGTTGATTTCGGTGCTGCCGACTTCCATGGAGATCGACACCGGGATGTCGAGGATCACGTCCAGGTTCGGACCGTCGAGGGTCACCGGGTCATTGTTCTTCGGCACGCTGCCGAACTCTTCCATGGGAAGGCGGTTGCCAACCGGTGCAGTGGCCGCATCGGCCGCCAGCAGTGCATCGATATCGTCCTGGCCGACATCGCCGGTTTCTTCCAGGGCAGCCGCCCACTCGTCAGCCAGGGCCTGGTCTTCGGCGGAAGTGTTTTCGTGTTCGGTAGCCATTACATGTCCTCGGCGGAGCAGAAATTAAGGTGGATCAGCGACGGTTGATCGGTTCGATCACTTGCAACGCCAGGTTGCCTTTGTGAGAACCGAGCTTGACCTTGAACGACGGCACGCCGTTGGCGCGCATGATCAGTTCTTCCGGCAGGTCGACGGGAATCACATCCCCCGGCTGCATGTGCAAAATATCCCGCAAACGCAGCTGGCGACGGGCCACGGTGGCGCTCAGGGGTACGTCGACGTCCAGCAGGTCTTCGCGCAGGGCTTTCACCCAGCGTTCGTCCTGGTCGTCGAGGTCGGACTGGAAACCGGCATCGAGCATTTCGCGCACCGGCTCGATCATCGAGTACGGCATGGTCACGTGCAGGTCGCCGCCGCCGCCATCGAGTTCGATGTGGAAGGTGGAGACCACAATGGCTTCGCTGGGGCCGACAATGTTGGCCATGGCCGGGTTCACTTCCGAGTTGATGTACTCGAAATTGACTTCCATGATCGCCTGCCAGGCTTCCTTCAAGTCGATGAAGGCCTGCTCCAGCACCATGCGCACCACCCGCAACTCGGTCGGGGTGAATTCACGGCCTTCGATCTTGGCGTGACGGCCATCGCCGCCGAAGAAGTTGTCCACCAGCTTGAACACCAGCTTGGCGTCGAGGATGAACAGCGCGGTGCCGCGCAGCGGCTTGATCTTCACCAGGTTGAGGCTGGTGGGCACGTACAGCGAGTGCACGTACTCACCGAACTTCATCACCTGCACGCCGCCCACCGCCACGTCCGCCGAGCGGCGCAGCATGTTGAACATGCTGATACGGGTGTAACGGGCAAAACGCTCGTTGATCATTTCCAGGGTCGGCATGCGTCCACGGACGATGCGATCCTGGCTGGTCAGGTCGTAGCTTTTGACGCTGCCGGGCTCGGCAGCCATTTCGGTCTGTACCAGACCATCGTCGACGCCATGGAGCAGCGCATCGATTTCATCCTGGGACAGCAGGTCCTGCACGGCCATGTCGTGATCCTACTGCAATACGAAATTAGTGAAGAGCACCTGCTCGATCACCGGTTTGCCGACTTCCTTCTGGGCCACTTCCTGCACGCTGGCAGTGACCTTCTGGCGCAGCATTTCCTGGCCCACCGGGGTGGCGAGGGTGTCGAAGGGTTGGGCGGAAAACAGCATCACCAGGTTGTTGCGGATCACTGGCATGTGCACCTTGAGGGCATCCAGGTCTGCCTGGTTACGCGCCAACAGGGTAATGCTCACCTGCAGGTAGCGTTGACGGCCGTTCTGATTGAAGTTGGCGACAAACGCCGGCAGCATCGGCTCGAAGATTGCCGGTTGCTTGACGTTGGGGTTGACCTCGGCCGTGGCGGCCGGTTTGCTCTGGGCACTGTGCATAAAGTACCAGGTAGCCCCCACGGACAGGCCGATCGCCAGCAACAAGGCCAGGACAATCAGCAGGATAAGCTTGAGCTTGCCCTTGCCTGCGGGTGCTTTTGCTGCGTCGTCGCTCTTCGCCATGCCAATAATCCGTCACTATTCTGGGATTCATAGTTCTGGGGAAAGGCAAGAGCAAGTGTTATGCCAGAGTTGTCAGTTCGGTCACGGTTTCGCCGACACTGCAAAACCAATGTGGGAGCGGGCTTGCTCGCGAAAGCAGTGGGGCCGCACCCTTCACAGTTACCTACACCCCCCCTTCCCCAAC
>NZ_JBSVWQ010000312.1:0-5578 GCF_054071215.1 Pseudomonas sp. SDO5522_S412
GTACATGTATTGACTGACACACCGCATTCGCGAGCAAGCCCGCTCCCACATTGATCGGTGGCGTTCGTGAGAGGCTTGTCAGGCCAGTAAATCCTGCAGGGTCGCCAGGTTGTCGGCTTCCTCGACGGCCTTGTCCTGGCGCCAGCGCAACATCCTCGGGAAACGCACCGCAATTCCGCTCTTGTGCCGCTTGGACAGGGCAATCCCTTCAAAACCCAGTTCAAACACCATGCTCGGCGTGACGCTGCTCACCGGGCCGAATTTCTCCACGGTGGTCTTGCGCACGATGGCGTCGACCTTGCGCATTTCCTCATCGGTCAGCCCCGAATACGCCTTGGCGAACGGCACCAACGTACGCTCAGTACCGGGCGGGCCGTCCCACACCGCAAAGGTGTAGTCGCTGTACAGGCTGGCGCGCCGGCCATGGCCGCGCTGGGCGTAGATCAACACCGCATCGACGCTGAACGGGTCGACTTTCCACTTCCACCACACGCCCATGTCCTTGGTCCGGCCCACGCCGTAGAGCCCGTCCCGGGCCTTGAGCATCATGCCTTCCACGCCCAGGCTGCGGGACGCCTCACGCTGCTCTGCCAAGTCTTGCCAGCTATTGCCGATCAGCACTGGCGACGTGCGCAACGTTGGCTGGTCGCAGTCGCTGACCACCAGCTCCAGTTGCGCCCGGCGTTCGGCCTGGGTGTGGTTGCGCCAGTCTTCGCCGTGGTGTTCCAGCAGGTCATAAGCGAGCACGGCGACCGGCGCGTCCTCGAGGATTTTCTTGCCCAGGGTCTTGCGGCCGATACGCTGTTGCAGCAGGGCGAAGGGTTGCACCGAGTCCTTCCACACCACGATTTCACCGTCGATCACCGTGCCATCGGGCAGGCTGTTTTCCAGGTCATGAAGCTCCGGAAAGCGCTCGGTGACCAGTTCTTCGCCCCGAGACCAGACCCACAAGCGGCCTTCGCGCTTGACCAGTTGTGCGCGGATACCGTCCCACTTCCATTCCACTTGCCAGTCAGCAGGGGAGCCGAGCAAGGCATCGAACTGTTCCACCGGCTGGGCCAGGCCATGGGCCAGGAAAAACGGATAAGGCTGCCCGCCACGCTGGGCGTGTTCGTCGGACGATTCGGCGGCAATCAGCTTCAAATAGCCTTCGGCCGTCGGACGGTTCGACAGGTCGGTGTAGCCCACCAGCCGCTGGGCCACGCGTTTGCTGTCCAGCCCGGCCATGGCGGCCAGGGCGCGGGTGACCAGCAACTTCGACACACCGACCCGGAAGCTGCCGGTGATCAGCTTGATGCAGAGCATCAGGCTCGGCTGATCCAGCTGTGCCCACAACGCGGGCAGGCGTTCTGCCAGTTCTTCTGGCGGCAGGCCACGCAAGGGCAGGAGTTTTTCTTCCAGCCACACGGCCAGACCATCGTCCGAGGTGTGAGGCGATTCCGGTAACAGCAGGGAAATGGTTTCCGCCAGGTCCCCTACCGACTGATAACTCTCTTCGAACAGCCACGGCTCAATGCTCGCGGCTTCGGTGGCCATGTCCCGCAGCAACCGGGTGGGTACCAGTTGTCGGGGCCGGCCGCCGGATAAAAAGTACACCGCCCATGCCGCATCTTCCGCGGGCGCCTGTAGGAAATAAGCCTGCAAGGCGGCGAGCTTGGCGTTGCTGGAGGTGGTGGCGTCGAGGTTGGCGTACAGCTCGGCGAAGGCTTTCATGACGTGGCCTCCTCTTCGTCATCGCCGTATTCGGTGGTGAATCCCTGGGCATCCAGGCCCTTTTCCCGCAGATGCCTGACCAATACGCCCACAGAACCGTGGGTGACCATTACCCGCTCGGCACCGGTTTGCTCAATGGCCCATAACAGTCCGGGCCAATCGGCGTGGTCCGAGAGCACAAAGCCGCGATCCACGCCGCGCCGCCGCCGGGTGCCGCGCAGGCGCATCCAGCCGCTGGCGAAGGCGTCGCTGTAGTCGCCGAAGCGGCGAATCCAGGTGCTGCCACCGGCGGAGGGCGGGGCGATGATCAGGGCCTGGCGCAATAAAGGGTCGGTCTTTTTGAAGTCGCCGGCGTAGAGGGTTTCAGGGATATAGATGCCAGCTTCGCGGTACACCCGGTTCAAGGGTTCGACCGCGCCATGGCTGAGGATCGGGCCGATGCTGGCGTCGATGCCGTGGAGAATCCGCTGGGCTTTGCCGAAGGAATAACAGAACAACACGCTGGCCTTGCCGGCGGCGATATTGGCCTGCCACCAGTCGTTGATCCCGGCAAAAATCTGCGCCTGGGGCTGCCAGCGGTAGATCGGCAGGCCGAAGGTCGATTCGGTGATAAACGTATGGCAGCGCACCGGTTCGAACGGCGCGCAGGTGCCGTCGGGCTCGACTTTATAGTCGCCGGAGGCGACCCAGACTTCACCCTGGTATTCCAGGCGCACCTGGGCGGAGCCGAGGACATGGCCGGCGGGGTGGAAACTCAAGGTGACGCCGTGGTGGCGCAGGCTTTCGCCATAGGCCAGGGTTTGCAGGTTGATGTCCTGGCCGAGGCGCGAGCGCAGGATACCTTCGCCGGGGGCGGCGGCCAGGTAGTGTTGGTTGCCGGTGCGGGCGTGGTCGCCGTGGGCGTGGGTGATGACCGAACGTTCCACCGGGCGCCAGGGGTCGATGTAGAAATCCCCGGCGGGGCAGTAGAGGCCTTCGGGCCGGGCGATAACAAGGTCCATGGGCGTGCCGTGGAGGTGGGCTTGTTAATTATGAGGCGAGGGCGGGTGGAGAAGTTCTATCGGAATGCATGCAATCAAATGTGGGAGCTGGCTTGCTGTGGTGAGGGGGCTTGTCCCCCGTCGGGTTCACCACAGATTGATGGGGCTGCTTCGCAGCCCAACGCGGGGCAAGCCCGCTCACCACAGCAAGCCCGCTCCCACATTTTGATCCGGTTGAGTCTGGGAAACCGGGTTACTTGCCCGGCACCAGCGTCAACCGCGTCTTCCCGTACACCCCGTCAAAGTTCTGTGGCTGCATCGGGAAGCTCAGGTATTGCGCCTTCAGCCACGGGTCGATGCCATTGGCATAGTTCGGGCTGGCCGGGTTGCCGGATTGGCCGATGCCGCTTTGGCCCATCATCGGTTCCGCCAGGCCGAAGTCGACAATCATCCGCAGCGCCGGCACCTGGGTCGTGTCGAAACTCTGGCCCCAGCTATACGGTGCGCTGTTCAGCGTGTTGTGATCGCCGCCCGCGGCCAGTGGGCCGCGAATGGCCTGGCCGCTGGTGTTCTTCCAGGTGTAGCTGTGCAGTTTGCCCCACTGCCAGGCCTTGTGATCGGCGCCCAGCGCGCTGTCGCCTGCGGTGATCGCGGCGGCCAGGCTGCGGGCGAGGATCGCCGGCTTGTCGGTTTTCTGCCCGGTGCGGGCGTCATTCCAGAACGGGCTGTCTTCGCGCCCCAGCAGGTGGTCGGCCACCGCCGAGTACGACAGGTTGGCGTTACCGATAAAGGCTTTCCAGGTGGCGCTGTTTTCCGGACCGAGTTCGTCGAGGAAAATCTGCTTGGCGCTTTCCTGCAGGAACAACTCATAAATCGCCGCGTCGGCGGAGGTGGATGCCAGCCGACCGTCAAAGGCCATCAGGCGGCCCAGTGCTTCCCGCGCCTTGGCCTGGTCTGCCCCCGGCAATCCATCGATCGCCTGTTTCAGCGGCTGGGCCATGCCCGGCGCCTGGAACATGCTCTTGAGCTTGGCGGCAAACGTGGTGGTCTGGTCGTACTGCATGGCAATCATGCTGCGGCTGTCATGCTTGCCGCTGCCGGCCAGTTGCGCGATACGTTCGGCGCGTTCCGGCGCGGCCCACGAGTTGGACAGTTGCATGCCGTAGCCACGGGGAATGGTGCGCTGGTTGGCCGTGCCGATCCAACCCTGGGCCGGGTCCTGATCGTAGGGGTGCAGCATCGCGTCGGCGTAGCCATCCCAGTCGAAACGCCCGTCCCAGCCCGGCGATGGCACCAGGCCTTCGCCTTCACGGCGGTTGGGGAACCGCCCGGTCACTTGCCAGCCAATGCTGCTGGCGTCGGCGAAGACCATGTTCAAGGCAATTGCGCGAATTTCCCGGGTGGCGTCAGACGCTTTACCGGCCGTTTGCGCACGGGACAGGTCGAAGAACGCGTCCAGGCTCTTGTCGTCCTTGAAATCGGCGGTTTGCAACGCCAGGCCGTAGCCGCTGGTCAGCGACTGGGCACTGTTGAGCAGCGGCCCGTGGCGGGTTTCGTACACCGCTTCGCGAATCGGCCGCTGGCCCTTGGCGAAGTAGGTTTCATTGCGCACGATGGCGGGCAGCCATTTGCCGTTGTTTTCGTAGTACAGCACGTTGCCCTGGCGCTTGACCTTCTCCAGGAATACGTCCTGGGTGTCACCCGAGACCTGGCTCATGCTCCAGGCCACCTTGCCGTTGAAGCCGGAAAGCAGGGTTGGCAAACCGGCGATGGACACACCGGCGGCCTGGTATTTCGGCGAGCGGATCTGCACGTAGTTCCACAGCGACGGGGCCTGCATCGAGGTCGACAGGTCATTGGCCAGCAGGCTCTTGTTGCTGCGGCTGCGCTGCGGGCCGATCGCCCAGTTGCTGGAGCTGGACGTGCCCAGGGTGTTGAGGGTGCCGAGGTGCTCGCTGAGGCTGGTCAGCGCAGCGAGGCCCGGGATCTGGCCCAGGTTGATGCCCTTGAGCTTGTCGGACTCGGCCACTGGCAGCGGTTCATCCGGGTAGCTCGGGGTCAGCCAGGCGAGTTTGTCGGCACCGACTTTTTGCGCGAGCACCAATGACGACAGCTCTTCCTGCAAGTTGGTCGACTCGCTGAAATTCAGCAGGCAGAACAGCAGCGCCGAATCTTCCGGCTTCCAGTATTCAGGCTTGTAGCCAGTCTGGGCCAGGTCTGGCGGCAGCTTGTCGCGGTAGCGGAACAGGTAGGCGTTGACCCCGCGTGCATACACTTCAAAGAAGCGCTTGAGGCGCGGCGACGAGGCGTTATACAGCTCGCCGGCGCTTTTGCGCAGGTTGACCGCCCGCATGAAACGGTCGACATCCAGCACATCCGGCCCGGACATTTCCGCCAGGCGGCCCTGGGCCAGCAGGCGCAGGGTGACCATCTGGGTGATGCGGTCGCTGGCGTGCACGTAGCCCAGGGTGAACAGCGCATCGTGGAAGGTGCTGCTTTCAATCAGCGGGATGCCCTGGCTGTTGCGGCGCACCGAAACGTTCTGCGCCAGGCCCTTGATCGGCTGTACGCCGGAAACCGGAGGCAGGGTGTCTTGGGTGCTCTGTAACTGGCAACCGGCCAGGCCCAAGGCACTGGCAATTGCCGCGGCAACGCCGAACCGGGGAAGAAAATGTGAGAGGGCTGGCGAGGCCATGGCAAAGCTCCTGCGGGGGGTAGCGTCAGTAAAGGCGCTACGTTAGTGAGCGCGGCGAAACGACGCAAGCGGGAGGCGATGCTTATTTCAGGATTTGCGTAAGGTTTCCAGTCGGGCACAAATCAGTGTGGGAGCGGGCTTGCTCGCGAAGGCGGTGTATCAGCTAAAAGAGTTGTGGCTGATCCACCGC
>NZ_JBSVWQ010000313.1:0-5531 GCF_054071215.1 Pseudomonas sp. SDO5522_S412
AGTGAGCCGCTGTAAGAGCGGAACCATAAGTGGCCGTTACCGCAGCAACGGATATACACCCAAACCCAAAAAACACCTCACCCCCGCAAAGCCAACTCAATCAACTCATGCAGCTCCTCAACCTCCAACGGCACAGTAGAAAACAAACTGCGAAAAACGGTTGGCGCAACGATCAAATTGATCAGCCGATCCACGCTGGGAAGTGTCCCCGCGTCGTCGGTGTACCGATCCAGGATCGTCTCCAACTGCCCGGTGAGAATCCCCACGCAATACCCCGGCGCCTGACTGCATTGCACATCACGCATCATCTCGCGGCCAAGGTCCGAGCTCATCTCATCACGGTATTGCTCACCCCAGGCCCGCAGGTCTCCGCGCAGGCTGCCGGTATCAGCCGGCTCACTGTCCGGGCGCAGACGGGCCATCGCAACATCGGCCAGCAGCGCCGCCAAGTCACCCCAGCGCCGGTAGATGGTCGAAGGCGTCACTCCGGCGCGCGTGGCTATCTGCGGCACGGTCACGCTGGAACGGTCCTGCTCTTCGAGCAATTCACGCACCGCCGAATGCACTGATTCCTGGACCCGGGCACTACGGCCCCCCGGGCGGAGCCCTTCTTTTATCGCCATGCGTAAAACCTTAACACAAAGAATTTGCTTTAAGCGCCATCCGGTAGCACACTCCGCAAAAGCAAAATATTAGCTTTAGCGGAGCGTGCCCATGTCCAGCGTTACTTCTCATCGTTCCAGCCTGGTGTTTCTGGCGATCACCTTGCTGACGTTTCTCGCCGCCTCCAGCGCGCCGACCCCGTTGTACCACCTCTATCAAGAGGGCCTGCACTTTTCGGCGGCGATGTTGACCCTGGTATTTGGCATTTACGCCTTGAGCCTGCTGGCTGCATTGCTGACCGTGGGGTCGCTGTCGGACCACTTGGGGCGCAAGCCGGTAATTTTTGCCGCGCTGCTCCTCGATATGCTGGCGATGTTGCTGTTTATCAATGCCGACAGCGTCGGCTGGCTGATTGCCGCCCGCACGGTACAAGGCTTTGCCACCGGCATGGCCACCGCTGTGCTGGGCGCCGCATTGCTCGACACCGACCGCCAGCAAGGCCCGCTGATCAACAGCGTAGCGCCTTTGCTGGGCATGGCCTGCGGGGCCATGGGCTGCAGCCTGCTGGTGGAGTTCGCGCCGATGCCGACCACGTTGATTTACTGGACCCTGCTCGGGTTGATGATCCTGCAGGCATTGTACGTCTGGCGCCTGCCGGAGACAGTCAGCCGGATTCCGGGGGCCCTGGCCTCGCTATGGCCCACCTTGCATGTACCGCCCCAGGCCCGCCGCGCCTTGTGGATCTCGTTGCCGGTAGACGTAGCCGTATGGGCCATGGGCGGCTTTTACCTGTCCCTGGCGCCCTCGCTGGTGCGGGCGGCGACCGGGTCCACCTCGAACCTGATCGGCGGCGGACTGGTGGCGGTGTTGACGCTGAGCGGGGCGGTGATGATTTTCAGCCTGCGCAACCGCCCGGCGGACAAAGTCCTGCGGTTGGGCGCCGTGCTGCTGGCGGTGGGTGTTGCGCTGATCCTCACGGCCGTCCACAGCGCCAGCCTGCCGCTGTTCTTCATTGCCACGCTGATCGCCGGCGGTGGTTTTGGCTCGGGATTCCTCGGTGCGCTGCGCAGCGTCTTGCCGTTGGCCTTGCCCCATGAGCGGGCGGGCTTGATGTCGGCGTTCTATGTGCTGAGTTACCTGGCGTTCTGTGTGCCGTCGCTGTTGGCGGGCAACTTGACGCGCACCTTCGGTTTGATCGCCACCACCGACGGTTATGGCGTGGTGCTGATTGTATTGGCACTCGGCGCGTTGGTGGCGTTGCTAATGCAGGATTTGGCGAAGAGCAGGGCGACGGCGGGTAATTGATTCGGTAATAATTCGTCACCCTTACGCCTTGGGATTCACCCATGAAGATCATCCGCAGCAAAGAATTCACCGGCACCCGCGCCTGGGAGGCGCTGGACATCGCCAATATGAACGGCATCACCACCCGTTTGCATTGGACCGACCAGCCGTATCGCTGGCACGTGAATGACGGTGAAGAGGTGTTCGTGGTGCTTGATGGCCAGGTGCAGATGCACTATCGCGAAAACGGCAGCGAACAGATGGCCTTGCTTCAGGTAGGCGACATCTTCTACGCCAGTGTCGGCACCGAGCATGTGGCCCATCCACAGGGCCCCGCACGGATTCTGGTGATTGAAACCCAAGGCAGCGTTTAATCACATATTTACGAAACAGATAACAGTTAGAGATATTACCCGTTATATAGATATTCGATTCGGTTCTACCATGGTCTCAACCTCATGCGAGGAAGAGGACTACACCATGACTTGCCCGAATACGCTTCACAGCAGCTTGAAACCCTTCAGTCACCTGACCCGTCCCCTGGAAGTGATTCGCCAGTTCACCCCCAACTGGTTTGCCGCCACCATGGGCACCGGGGTGCTGGCGTTGGCGCTGGCGCAATTGCCGGTCAACCTGGCGGGGCTGCACGCCGTGGCCGAAGGGCTGTGGCTGTTTACCATTGGCCTGTTTGTGTTGTTCAGCGTGCTGTATGCGGCGCGCTGGGTGATGTTTTTCCACGAGGCCCGGCGCATTTTCGGGCACTCCACGGTGTCGATGTTCTTCGGCACCATCCCCATGGGCCTGGCGACCATTATCAACGGCTTCCTGCTGTTCGGCGTGCCGCGCTGGGGGGATGGCGTGGTGCAACTGGTCGAGGTGCTGTGGTGGCTCGACGTCGCGATGGCCCTGGCCTGCGGGGTGCTGATCCCGTTCATGATGTTCACCCGCCAGGAACACAGCATCGACCAGATGACTGCCGTGTGGCTGTTGCCGGTGGTGGCCGCGGAAGTCGCCGCCGCCAGCGGTGGCCTGCTGGCGCCGCACCTGGCCGACGCCCATTCGCAACTGGTGATGCTGGTGACCAGCTACGTGCTGTGGGCGTTTTCCCTGCCGGTGGCGTTCAGCATCCTGACCATCCTGATGCTGCGCATGGCCCTGCATAAACTGCCACACGCCAATATGGCCGCGTCGAGCTGGCTGGCTCTCGGTCCCATCGGCACCGGTGCCCTGGGCATGCTGGTACTGGGCGGTGATGCACCTGCCATCTTTGCCGCCAACGGTCTGCCCGGCGTCGGTGAGATGGCCAACGGCATCGGCCTGGTCGCAGGCATCACCCTGTGGGGCTTCGGCTTATGGTGGATGCTGATCGCGGTGCTGATCACCCTGCGTTACCTGCGGGCCGGTATTCCGTTCAACCTTGGCTGGTGGGGATTCACCTTCCCGTTGGGCGTGTACTCGTTGGCCACGCTGAAACTGGCGAGCACCTTGCACCTGGGTTTTTTCAGCATCGTTGGTTGCGTGTTGGTGGCGGCGCTGGCGCTGATGTGGCTGATCGTTGCCAAGCGCACGGTGCAGGGCGCCTATAAAGGCGAGCTTTTTGTATCGCCGTGCATTGCAGGACTAGCGAATAAGTAAGCAGGATTAGGTAAAGTCGTGGCCTGGAAAGACCAATAACAGCCTTCAGGCCACGCAGGAACACGGACGATGAGCCACCCCTCGCAATTCACTTTGCTGCGCAAACGGCGTTTCCTGCCGTTCTTCATTACCCAGTCCCTTGGTGCGTTCAACGACAATATATTCAAGCAGTCGTTGATCCTGGCGATTCTCTACAAGCTGACCATCGAGGGCGACCGCTCGATCTGGGTCAATCTCTGCGCGTTGCTGTTTATCCTGCCGTTCTTCCTGTTCTCGGCCCTGGCCGGGCAATTTGGCGAGAAGTTCAACAAGGACGCGCTGATCCGGGTGATCAAGATCGGCGAAATCGTGATCATGTCCGTGGGCGCGGTGGGTTTCATGTTCAACCACCTGGAGCTGATGCTGCTGGCGCTGTTTGCCATGGGCACGCACTCGGCGCTGTTCGGGCCGGTGAAATACTCGATCATGCCCCAGGCCCTGCACGAAGATGAGCTGGTGGGCGGCAATGGCCTGGTGGAAATGGGCACGTTCCTCGCGATCCTCGCGGGCACCATTGGCGCCGGGATCATGATGTCGTCCACCCATTACGCGCCGGTGGTCTCGACGGCCATCGTCGGCATTGCGGTGCTGGGCTACCTGGCCAGCCGCAGCATTCCGCGCGCGGCGGCGTCCAGCCCCGAGATGCGCCTGAACTGGAATATCTTCAGTCAGTCCTGGGCCACCTTGAAGCTCGGCCTGGGGCAGACACCGGCGGTGTCGCGCTCGATTGTCGGCAACTCGTGGTTCTGGTTTGTCGGCGCGATCTACCTGACGCAAATCCCGGCCTACGCCAAGGAATGGATGTACGGCGACGAGACTGTGGTTACGCTGATCCTCACGGTGTTCTCGGTGGGCATCGCTCTGGGTTCGATGCTGTGCGAGAAGCTCTCCGGGCGCAAAGTCGAGATCGGCCTGGTGCCGTTCGGCTCGTTCGGTTTGACCGTTTTCGGCCTGCTGCTGTGGTGGCATTCCGGAGGCTTCCCGCAGAACGTCCAGGCCAACGACTGGATCGCCGTGCTGAGTTACGGCCAGGCGTGGTGGGTGTTGTTCGATATCCTTGGCCTCGGCGTATTCGGCGGCTTCTATATCGTGCCGCTGTACGCGTTGATCCAGTCGCGTACCGCCGAGAACGAGCGGGCGCGGGTGATCGCGGCCAACAACATCCTCAACGCGCTGTTCATGGTGGTCTCGGCGATCGTCTCGATCCTGCTGCTGAGCGTGGCCAAGCTGTCGATCCCCGAGCTGTTCCTGGTGGTGTCGCTGCTGAACATCGCGGTCAACACCTACATCTTCAAGATCGTGCCCGAGTTCACCATGCGTTTCATGATCTGGCTGCTCAGCCATTCCATGTACCGCGTCGAGCACAAGAACCTCGAGCTGATCCCGGACGAGGGCGCGGCGTTGCTGGTGTGCAATCACGTGTCGTTTGTCGATGCGCTGTTGATTGCCGGTTCGGTGCGTCGGCCGATTCGTTTTGTCATGTACTACAAGATCTACAACCTGCCGGTTTTGAACTTTATCTTCCGCACTGCCGGGGCGATTCCGATTGCCGGGCGGCATGAGGACATCCAGATCTACGAAAAGGCCTTCCAGCGGATTGCCCACTACCTTAAGGACGGCGAGCTGGTGTGCATCTTCCCGGAAGGAAAATTGACCTCCGATGGCGAGATGAACGAGTTCCGAAGCGGCGTGACGCGGATTCTTGCAGAGACGCCGGTGCCGGTGATTCCGATGGCGTTGCAGGGGTTGTGGGGGAGTTTCTTCAGTCGCGATCCGAACAAGGGCTTCTTCCACCGGATCTGGTCGCGAGTGACCCTGGTGGCCGGCGCGCCGGTGACGGTGGAGGCGGCGACGCCCGAGGCGTTGCATGGGGTGGTGGGGGAATTGCGCGGGAGTGTCAGGTAGTTTTTTGGTGTATTTGAGGGCCTCTTCGCGAGCAAGCCCGCTCCCACACTTGGAATGCATTCCAA
>NZ_JBSVWQ010000314.1:0-5495 GCF_054071215.1 Pseudomonas sp. SDO5522_S412
AGTCGAATTATCTGGTGACTGACCCACCGCATTCGCGAGCAAGCCCGCTCCCACATTTAGACCGAGTGAGTCTGTGGGTTTGAGGCTTAGCCCGCGACCATCTCGGCCTTGAGCTGTGCCTCTTTCGCCTGGGCATCCGCCAACCGATACAGCTCGATATGCCCGTCCCAGTGCTCGATCAGCGCTGTGCACGACTCCACCCAATCCCCGCAATTGAGGTAGTCCACCTCGCCCACCTTGCGAATCTCCGCATGGTGAATGTGCCCGCACACCACGCCATGCAGCTCGCGCTTGGTCACTTCGTGGGCGATCGCTTCTTCAAAATCACTGATAAAGCTCACCGCCGTCTTGACCTTGTGCTTGAGGTACGCCGACAACGACCAATAGCCGTAGCCATAGCGCGCCCGCCAGTGGTTCAACCAGCGGTTGAGCGTGAGGGTGAATTCGTAGGCCGAATCGCCGAGGAACGCCAGCCAGCGGTGGTACCGGGTGATCACGTCGAACTGGTCGCCATGGATCACCAGCAAATGCCGGCCATCGGCAGTCACGTGCACCGCTTCGTCCACCAACTGGATATTGCCAAGGATCAGCTTCGAATAACGCCGCAGGAATTCATCGTGGTTGCCGGTGACGTAGATCACCTCGGTGCCGCGCTTGCTCATGGTCAGCAGGCGGCGGATCACGTTGGTGTGGGCCTGGGGCCAATACATGCCGCTGCGCAGCTTCCAGCCGTCGATGATGTCGCCCACCAAGTAGACCTTGTCGGCGTGGTAGCCCTTGAGGAAATGCGAGAGGTGTTCGGCCTGGCAATCCCGGGTGCCCAAATGCACGTCGGAAATCCACAGGGTACGCACGCGTTGCTTGCGGCTGGGTTTGGCGAGTTCGGCGCTGGTCATGGGCATGCCTCACGGTGTTTTCGCGAGCTTGCGCCCACGGGATTAATAGCCCATGACAGTGTTGCGTCAGTCTGATGACAGCACCCACAGGCGGCGAAGCGATGTAAACTGCGGGCCTGCCCAGGAGACTGCGATGAGACCCAACCTCACGCTACGCCACTACCCCGATGCGCCTATCGCCCATAGCCACGACCATGCACAGCTGGTGTTTGGCCTGTCCGGGCACCTGGACTTCGAGGTGGATGGCCGGGGCGGCCAGGTGCAGCACAGCAGTGTGATGGTGCTGCCCTACTCCGCCCATCACGCATGCCGCAGTCGCGATGGCAGCCGCTGCCTGGTGCTGGACGTGCCCGATGAGCACTGGCTGGCGCAGTCCCTGGGCGAGCATGCCGACGCCAGCCGCCGCTTGCTCGACCGGTGCGCACACCTGACCCTCGACAATCGCCAAAGCCAACTGGTGCAATGGCTGGCGAGCAGCCCGGTGGACGACCCGCTGATCGCCCAGCAAGGCGCCGTGTTGCTGCTGGCCAGCCTCAACCTTGCGCAGCCGCCGGTGGGCAAGCGCCTGCCCTATGCCGCGTTCGATGCGCATATCCAGCGGCATGCCGCGCACCCACTGCAAGTGGCGGATCTGGCGAAGCTCGCCGACCTGTCCGTCGCCCGCCTGCATGCACGATTTATCGCGGAAAGCGGGCAGACGCCGATGGACTACATACGCACCCGGCGCTTGCAGATGGCCCGCGGCCTGTTGCGCGACAGCCAGCTGCCGATCGGCGAGATTGCCGCGCGGGTGGGCTATGGTTCGCAAAGTGCATTTGCTGCGGCGATGTTGCGCGAGTTTGGCCTCTCGCCCCGAGCCTTCAGACGAGCACCGCCCGGTGTAGGAGCTGGCTTGCCTGCGATAGCATCACCGCGCGCTATCTGAACGACCGAGTTGTCTGCATCGCAGGCAAGCCAGCTCCCACAGGGATCTTCACCAAGCAAGAGTCCTGCGACAAAAGCCGCGAGCCCAACGACAGACGCGAATGCCTGCAACCCTCTAGACTGCGATCCTGTAAACCCGTCGTTTAAGGATCGCAATGACTCCCCGCACAGCCCTCGGCGCCCTGCATATCGGCGCATTGATGTTTGGCCTCACTGGTGTGTTCGGCAAACTGGCGGCCGCTTCGCCGGCGATTATCGTGTTCGGCCGCGCCGCGTTCGCGGTCATTGCCCTGGCGATCTTTGCGCGCTTTGCCAGCAACACGCCCTGGCAGAAGCTGCAAGCCCGCGACTGGCGCCGCCTGCTGGTCAGCGGCCTGCTGCTGGCCGGGCATTGGGTGAGTTTCTTTATTGCGGTAAAGGTCGCCGGTGTGGCCATCGCCACCCTGGGCTTCGCCACCTTCCCGGCGTTCACGGTGATTCTCGAAGGCTTGATTTTCCGCGAGCGGATTCGCGCCAACGAGATCCTGCTGGTGGTGCTGGTGAGCATCGGCCTGGTGCTGGTCACGCCGGATTTCAATCTCGCCAGCCAGGCCACCAGCGGCTTGTTGTGGGCGGTCGGCTCCGGCTTGTTGTTCTCGCTGCTGTCGCTGAACAACCGCGCCAGTGGGCGCATCCCGCCGGTACAGGCCGCCTTGTGCCAGAACGTGGTGGTAGCGCTGTGCCTGTTGCCCGTCGCCGCGCCCGGGCTGGCCGAAGTGCGACCACTGGACTGGCTGTGGATCGGCCTGCTCGGGGTGTTCTGCACCGGCCTGGCCCATAGCCTGTTTGTCGCCAGCCTCGCGGTGCTCAAGGCGCGCACGGCGGCGGTGGTGTTTGCCATGGAGCCGGTGTACGGCATCACCGCGGCCTGGCTGCTGTTTGCTGAAACGCCAACCTTGCGCATGCTGATGGGCGGCGCGCTGATCATCGTCGCCATCGTAGTGTCCGGCCTGATGGGCGGCGCCAAACCGGCCAAGCAGCCGGCGACCACGGCCGAGGCTCACTGAGTACGGTCGTTATGCCCCAGGTCCCGTTGCGGGTCGATCTGGTCACGTACCCGTTGCTTGAGCACCTTGGCTTCCGGGAAGCCACCGTCGGCCTTGCGTTCCCAGATCTGCACACCGTCGCAGGTAATCCGAAACGCACCGCCGGTGGCCGGCTCCAGGGCCACTTTGCCGAGGTCATCGGCGAACGTGCTCAGCAGTTCCTGGGCCAGCCAGGCGGCGCGCAGCAGCCACTGACACTGGGTGCAATAGGTGATGACAATCTCGGGCTTGGCCGCTGACATGAATTGACTGGCTCCTGCTTGGCGGGTTGAAAGGATCGAGTGGCTATAATACCGGCCTTTATCGTCCTGCCTTGAGATTGATGATGCGCCGCCTGTTGTCCTGCCTGTTGCTGTGCCTGTTCCCTGTCCTCGTCCAAGCCGTCGAAAACCCGCGCCCGAAGATCGGCCTGGTGCTCTCCGGCGGTGCCGCCCGTGGCCTGGCGCACATTGGCGTGCTCAAGGCCCTGGAAGAACAGGGCATCCACATCGATGCGATTGCCGGCACCAGCATGGGTGCAGTGATCGGCGGGCTGTATGCCTCGGGCTACAAGATCGACGAGCTGGAAAAACTCGCGCTGAACATCGACTGGAAGCTCGCCCTGTCTGACGCGCCACCGCGGGAAGACGTGCCATTCCGGCGCAAGCAGGATGACCGGGATTTCCTGGTCAAACAGAAACTCAGCTTCCGCGACGACGGCAGCCTCGGCCTGCCACTGGGGGTGATCCAGGGTCAGAACCTGGCCTTGCTGCTGGAAAGCATGTTCGCCCACACCAGTAACGTGCGGGATTTCGACAAGCTGCCGATCCCCTTTCGCGCCGTGGCCACCGACATCACCAGTGGTGAAAAAGTGGTGTTCCGCAAAGGCCACCTGCCCCAGGTGATCCGCGCCAGCATGTCGATCCCGGCGGTGTTTGCCCCGGTGGAACTGGATGGCCGGCTGCTGGTGGACGGCGGCATGACCGATAACATCCCGCTGGATGTGGCGCGGGAAATGGGGGTCGACATCGCCATCGTCGTCGACATCGGCACCCCGCTGCGCTCACGCAAGCAACTCAACACCGTGGTGGACGTGCTCAACCAGTCCATCACCCTGATGACCCGGCGCAATTCCGAAGAACAACTCAAGGCCTTGGCGCCCCGCGACGTGCTGATCCAGCCGCCCCTGGCCGCCTACGGGGTGACGGATTTCGGGCGCGCCAAGGACATGATCGACGCGGGCTACCGCGCCACCCGCGCACTCGACGTGCGCCTGGCGCACCTGCGCCCGGCCGAACCGGTGGACCCGTCGCTGGTGGCCGCGCGAACGCCCGGCGAGCGCAACCCGGTGATCACCGCGATCAAGGTAGAGAACGACTCCAAGGTGGGCGACGAGGTGATCCGCTACTACATCCGCCAGAACCTCGGCGAGCCCCTGGACCTGGCCCGCCTGCAAACCGACATGGGCACTCTGTACGGCCTGGATTACTTCGAACAGGTGCAATACCGCGTGGTGAAAAAGGGCAAGGACAACACCCTGGTCATCAGTGCCCGGGGCAAACGCAGCGGCACCGACTACCTGCGCCTGGGCCTGAACCTGTCGGATGACATGCGCGGCGACAGCGCATTCAACCTCGGCGCCAGCTACCGCATGAACGGCATCAACCGCCTCGGCGCCGAATGGCTGACGCGGGTGCAGATCGGGGACAAGCAGGAGCTGTACAGCGAGTTCTATCAGCCGATGGACACCGGTTCACGCTACTTCGTCGCGCCCTATATCAGTGCCCAGGCGCAGAACGTCGAACTGATTGAAGACAATAACCCGATCTCCGAATACCGCCTGGAACGCTACGGTTTCGGCCTGAACGTGGGCCGGCAGATCGGCAACAGCGGCGAGATTCGTTTCGGCGTCGGCGAGGCCTGGGGCAAGGCGGATGTGCGCATTGGCGACCGGAATTCACCGAGCATCAACTTCAGCGAGGGTTTCTATGAGCTGAAGTACTCCTTCGACTCGTTCGACAACGTGTACTTCCCCCATACCGGCGAAGACATTGGCCTGGCCTTCCGGGAGTTCGAACCGGGGCTGGGTTCGGACCAGCGCTATCGCCAGTGGGAGTTCAAGCTGGACAAGGCCATGAGCAGCGGGCCGGACACACTGATCCTCGGCGGGCGGTATGGGCGCACCCTGGATAAGTCGGACGTGGTGATTTCCAGCTTCCTGCTGGGGGGCGCGCGGCAGCTGTCGGGCTTCCGGGAGGATGCGATTGCCGGGCAGAACATCAGCCTGATGCGCGCGGTCTACTATCGCCGGCTGACGCCGCGGTCTTATCTGCCGCTGGATTTCCCGTTGTACCTGGGCGCGTCACTGGAGCGAGGGCGGGCTTGGAACAACGACAATGAATACGACAGCGGGTACATCAACGCCGCCAGTATTTTCCTGGGGTTTGATACGCCGCTGGGGCCGTTGAATTTCAGTTATGGGTTTAACGATGACAGTCAGCAGGCGGTGTACCTGAACCTGGGGCAAACCTTCTAATCTACGCCACAAAACCCATGTGGGAGCGGGCTTGCTCGCGAAGGCGGTGTGTCAGTCAGCACATATATTCACTGA
>NZ_JBSVWQ010000315.1:0-5486 GCF_054071215.1 Pseudomonas sp. SDO5522_S412
TGGGAGCGCTGCGCACTCCAGCGGGAGCAAGCTCCCTCGCCACAGCAAGCTCCCTGGCCAGCAAGCTCCCTGGCCACAAGGACAATCAGGTGATCTTAAGGGGCGGGGGCGCTGTTCCCGATATACAGCTGGATGATTTCATCAATCTCCCCGGACATTTTCATCCGCAGCAGCGTGCGCAGGATCTGCTGCCCCGGCACCTGTGGATCGTTGCGCACATAGCAGCCCAGGCGTTGCTCCTCGATCACGGCCACCGTATGCAGGCGCTGTGTGGGCGGTAATTGCTGATTGAAGCGGTCAAGGATCCATTCGTTGATCACTGCATAGTTGAAGCGTCCGGCCACCAGTTTTTGCAGCACTTGCTCTTCACTGCGGCTGTCGTCGCGGCTGAACTGGCCGCTGGCGAAGCGCGCCTCCAGGGTCGGGTAGCTGTAGCCGAGTACCGTGCCGATGTGTTGCGGCGCAAGGCTGTCCAGTGCCACCGACGTTGATGGCACGCGCCCGGCGGCCAGCACATTGCGCTGGACCAGCAGCGGGATGCTCCAGGTGTAGTCCCCCGACAGGTTGTTCAGCCACGCCGGTGTCACGTAGCAGCGCACGTCCACATCCCCGCGCTCCATGGCGGTGTCGATACGCGCACGCGGCAGCACATGGAATTTCGCAGGACGGCCGACCTGGGTGGCCAGGCTCAACATCAGGTCATACAAAATCCCCTGGGTGGGCTGGCCCTGGTCAAGTTGCACCATGGGCATGGTCCAGCTGTCGGAAATGGAGAATCGCAGAGGTGCGGGTGCCGCCAGGCTGACCGTGGCAATCATCCACAAGGCGCCCAGGACTGCGCGCATAAATTCTCCGGGTTCAGCCTTTTACAGGCTTGGTCAGACCAGCTTAGTCAGATTAGACGAGCGTGCCGGATGCAATTTCCCCCTTGCTCCGCTAGCATTACCCGCTTCCGCTTCCCAGTTGCGACGGTTTTCGATGAGTTATCAGGTTCTTGCACGTAAATGGCGTCCGCGCTCGTTCCGCGAAATGGTCGGCCAGACCCATGTGCTCAAGGCTCTGATCAATGCCTTGGACAGCCAGCGGCTGCACCACGCCTACCTGTTCACCGGTACCCGCGGGGTGGGCAAGACCACCATTGCCCGCATCATTGCCAAGTGCCTGAACTGTGAAACCGGCATCACCTCGACGCCGTGTGGTACCTGCTCGGTGTGCCGGGAAATCGACGAAGGGCGTTTTGTCGACCTGATCGAGATCGACGCCGCGAGCCGCACCAAGGTCGAAGACACCCGCGAGCTGCTCGACAACGTGCAGTACGCACCGAGCCGTGGCCGCTTCAAGGTCTACCTGATCGACGAAGTGCACATGCTGTCCAGCCACTCCTTCAACGCCTTGTTGAAGACCCTGGAAGAGCCGCCGCCCTACGTCAAATTCATCCTGGCCACCACCGACCCGCAGAAACTTCCTGCAACGATTTTGTCGCGGTGCCTGCAGTTCTCCCTGAAAAACATGACCCCGGAGCGTGTGGTCGAGCATTTGACCCACGTGCTGGGTGTCGAGAACGTACCGTTCGAAGACGACGCCCTGTGGTTGCTGGGGCGTGCCGCCGACGGCTCGATGCGTGATGCCATGAGCCTTACCGACCAGGCCATCGCCTTCGGTGAAGGCAAGGTGCTGGCCGCCGACGTGCGGGCGATGCTCGGCACCCTGGACCACGGCCAGGTGTTCGACGTGCTGCACGCGCTGATCGAAGGCGACGCCAAGGCGTTGCTCGAAGCCGTGCGCCACCTGTCCGAGCAAGGCCCGGACTGGAATGGCGTGCTGTCGGAAATCCTCAATGTGCTGCACCGCGTCGCCATCGCCCAGGCCCTGCCCGAAGGTGTCGACAACGGCCACGGCGACCGCGACCGCGTGTTGGCCCTGGCCCAGGCGTTGCCGGCCGAAGACGTACAGTTCTACTACCAGATGGGCCTGATTGGGCGACGTGACCTGCCGTTGGCACCCGATCCGCGGGGCGGCTTCGAAATGGTCCTGCTGCGGATGCTGGCCTTCAGGCCCGCCGACACGGCGGATGCGCCGAGACAGCCGCTAAAGCCAGTGGGGATCAGCCAGGCCACAGTTGATTCCGCCAAACCAGTGGCTGGCCCGGCTGTTGTCGCGCCAGTGGTTGCGCCGCCTGCGCCGGTTGCACAGGCCGCCGCCCCGGTTGTCGCCGAGCCCGTGGCGCCTGTGGTGGTGCCGGAGCCGGTGGTTGAGCCTGCGCCCGTGCCTGAAGTCGATCTGCCGTGGAACGACCCGGTAGAGGCCGAAGCCGAGGTCGAGGTCGAGCTGCAGCCTGCCGTCGAGCCGGTGCTGGAAACCACCAGCGAGCAGCCTGAACTGACACCCATGCCCGCGCCGACCCCGGACAGCGTGGTGCCGGACGCCCCCGAGTGGGTTTCGGCCCCGGTGCCGGAGCCGACCGTTGCGCAAGTGGACGCCGCCACCCCGGGCACCGACCTCGACGACGAGCCGCCGCTGGACGAAGATTACATCGAGCCGGACATGGATTCGGCCTACAGCTACCTGGACGACCTGGCCAGCGAACACACCGCCGAGCCTGCCCCGGAGCCTGAACCCGAACCTGCCGCGATGCCGGCCACCGGCCTGGCGTTGCAATGGCTGGAGCTGTTCCCGAAACTGCCGATCTCCGGCATGACCGGCAGCATCGCCGCCAACTGCACCCTGATTGCCGTTGATGGCGACCACTGGCTGCTGCACCTGGACCCGGCCCACAGCGCCCTGTTCAACGCGACCCAGCAGCGCCGGCTCAACGATGCCCTGAACCAGTTCCACGGGCGCACGCTGACCATCAGCATCGAGCTGGTCAAGCCCGAGCAGGAAACCCCGGCCCAGGCGGCGTCCCGTCGCCGGGTCAACCGCCAGCGCGAGGCTGAAGAGTCGATCCACGGTGATCCGCTCATCCAGCAGATGATGCAGCAGTTTGGCGCGGTGGTGCGGCACGATACTATTGAACCTGTAGAAGCCCCGGTACCCCAAGCGTCATAACCCGGGGCCAATAATTGATCCACGTACTTTTGAGGTGATTCCCATGATGAAAGGTGGCATGGCCGGCCTGATGAAGCAGGCGCAGCAGATGCAGG
The DNA here is from genome assembly GCF_054071215.1 of Pseudomonas sp. SDO5522_S412. NCBI lineage: Bacteria > Pseudomonadati > Pseudomonadota > Gammaproteobacteria > Pseudomonadales > Pseudomonadaceae > Pseudomonas > Pseudomonas sp. SDO5522_S412. The sequence goes on from NZ_JBSVWQ010000315.1 coordinate 3,144, forward strand.
AAAAGATGGCCAAGATGCAGGAAGAACTGGCCAACGCCGAAGTCACCGGTAAAGCCGGTGGCGATATGGTCAGCGTGGTGATGACCGGTCGTCACGACATCAAGCGCGTGAGCATCGACCCAAGCGTATTGCCGGGCGTCGGCGAAGACGACCTGGAAATGCTCGAGGCGCTGTTTGCCGCGGCCGTCAACGACGCCGTGCGCAAGATCGAAGCCAACAGCCAGGACAAGATGTCCGGCGTGACCGCTGGCATGCAACTGCCACCGGGTATGAAGCTGCCGTTCTGATCGGCAAGCAGCACCGAAAATGCCAGGCCCCGCGCCTGGCATTTTTTTGGCCGGCTATTTTCCATACCCGTAGCAGCTGTCGAGCGCCAGCGAGGCTGCGTCGGCAGCGACTCGGTCCCACGTCTGGCATGAAAGCAGCGGTGCGGCTAACGTAGCCTCGCTGGCGCTCGACAACGGCTACTGCGAGAGTTTTGTCGAACCCTGGACCCTGTGTTGGGGTCTGCACCCTATACCGTTGAATTCAATCACCGATAGAAGGAGCCTCGCTGATGTCCGAAGCATTGACCCTCAACCAGCGCATTGTGCTGGTCTCACGCCCCCACGGCGCACCGGTGCCGGAAAACTTTCGCCTGGAGCGCGTCGCGCTGCCGGAACTGGCCGACGGCCAGGTTTTGCTGAAGACCCTTTACCTGTCCCTGGATCCCTACATGCGCGGGCGCATGAGTGATGCGCCGTCCTATGCTGCGCCGGTAGAAATCGACGAAGTGATGACCGGTGGCGCTGTCAGCCGCATCGAACAGTCCCGCAATCCCAAGTTCGAGGTGGGTGACCTGGTGGTCGGTTCCACCGGCTGGCAGAGCCACAGCATCTCCGATGGGCGCAACCTGATCCCGGTACCGAAGGGACTGGCTAGCCCGTCCATGGCCCTGGGTGTGCTGGGTATGCCCGGCATGACCGCCTATATGGGCCTCACCGATATCGGCCAGCCCAAGTCCGGGGAAACCCTGGTGGTGGCGGCCGCTTCCGGTGCGGTGGGCTCGGTGGTGGGCCAGGTGGCGAAGATCAAGGGCCTGCGGGTGGTCGGTGTGGCGGGTGGCGCCGACAAGTGCCGCTATGTGGTGGACGAGCTGGGCTTTGATGCCTGTGTCGATCACAAGAGCGACAACTTTGCCGAGGAGCTTGCCCAGGCCTGCCCCAAGGGCATCGATATCTACTTTGAAAACGTCGGCGGCAAGGTATTCGACGCGGTCGTGCCGCTGCTGAATGCCAAGGCGCGCATTCCCTTGTGTGGCCTGATCGCCGGCTATAACGCCCACGAAGCGCCCAGCGGTCCCGACCGGCTGCCGGCGTTGCAACGTACCTTGCTGACCAAGCGTGTGCGGATCCAGGGCTTTATCGTGTTCGACGACTATGGCGACCGCCAACCGGAATTCCTCAGTGCCATGGCGCCGTGGGTGCGGGATGGCAAGATCAAGTTCCGCGAGGACGTGGTGGAAGGCCTGGAGCAGGCACCTGAAGCCTTTATCGGTTTGCTGGAGGGGCGCAACTTCGGCAAGTTGGTGGTGCGGGTCGCACAAGATTGAGCATTTGACGCTAATCCGAGGCGCGGGTATAAACCGCGTCTCGTTGTTTTGTCGGACCTTTCCCCATGAGCTTCAGCCCCCTGATTCGTCAACTGATCGACGCCCTGCGCACTTTGCCGGGTGTGGGCCAGAAAACCGCCCAGCGCATGGCGCTGCAACTGCTGGAGCGTGATCGCAGCGGCGGCTCCCGACTGGCCCAGGCCCTGAGCCAGGCGATGGAAGGGGTCGGCCACTGCCGCCAGTGCCGCACCCTGACCGAGGAAGCGCTGTGCCCGCAATGCGCCGACCCGCGTCGCGACGACACGCTGCTGTGCGTGGTCGAAGGGCCGATGGATGTCTACGCGGTGGAGCAGACCGGTTACCGCGGGCGCTACTTTGTGCTCAAGGGCCACCTGTCGCCGCTGGACGGGCTGGGGCCGGAGGCGATTGGTATTCCGCAACTGGTGACGCGGATCGAGGAGCAGGGCACGTTCGTCGAGGTGATCCTGGCCACCAACCCTACGGTGGAAGGCGAAGCGACGGCCCATTACATCGCCCAGCTGCTGACCAACAAAGGCCTGATTACCTCGCGCATCGCCCACGGCGTGCCGCTGGGTGGCGAGCTGGAACTGGTGGATGGCGGGACCCTGGCGCATTCGTTTGCCGGACGTAAGCCGATCGCCCTGTAACAAACACCGCAGAACAAAATGTGGGAGCGGGCTTGCTCGCGAATGCGGTGGTTCAGTCAATGCATCTGTCGACTGATACACCGC
>NZ_JBSVWQ010000316.1:0-5467 GCF_054071215.1 Pseudomonas sp. SDO5522_S412
TTCGCGAGCAAGCCCGCTCCCACATTTGGACCGTGCCCGCTTTAGCTTTTGATTTGGCTTTTGCTCTACAACACTCAAGCCGGCCGGTAGGCCGCTGTGCTCTTGCTGTTGATCTTGGGCGCCCCGTTAAACCACGCTGGCCGAACGCAGGCTTCGGAACCCCGCAATAAGTTATCCGGCTATTGTTACTTCACCTGCCCGCCACACACCGGCCACTTATCAATAAGCACACTTGATATTGCAACTTCCCCCAACCTTCTATCTGAACAAACTCTGAACCAGTAACAATTTAAGTCATTAAACGTTGACATCCGGCAACTGCCTGAGTAAATTCCCCGTGCCTGCAACTCAGGGCCATTTTTCAACCTCACAAAAGAAGCCAATGGACACAGTATCTAGTCGTTGTCCGATCACCGTGAATGCGGCGAATCGGGCGCCAAACCCAGAAAAAATGACGGGACTCGCCTTTCCGGCCGAGTAAGCTGCGCTAGAGCCTGACGCTCCAACGTAACTGCCTCACCGGATGCCAGTCCGGTCCCGAGGTGTGTTATGACCTTTCAACTGATTGTTTTACCTGATCTGCGTACGCTGGCTAACGCCCTGCGTGCCAAATTGTGCCGCGAGCCCGTAGGTTTTTCCCCTACCCGCAGCACCTTTGTGACCTCATCCCCCCGCGTGTGCCCGACTCCCCGGGCACACTGGCGTATCTGCCCCACCACCGGCCACCTGGTCCAGCAATGGGATCACGCCGACCCTCAAGACCCACAGAGACGGGACGTTTCCAGCCTGGTCGCGCAAGCGAGCCTGATGCTGAGCCTCTACGTGGACGCTCGCGCGGCATAAGCCAGCTGGAAACAGCAACTTCCTGATTATCCGTTACTTGATTAGCTGGAGTTCTCTATGGACGAAGCCAGTAGTAGCCCGCTGCGCGTTAGTTAACTAACGCGCTGTTAGCGGGCCTGTAGAAAGTTACCCAACACTTTATTTAAACCGATCGCGAAGTCAGCGACTCGGCATGCTTTCGCTCGCCTGTCATCAGGTAAGTACCGGGTATGTTTTGTCGAAAAATTGGCGACAGGAGTACACACAATGAGCGCAGTAAAAAACCCGAAACTGCACAAGAAAAACGGCACGGATACCGACACCAAGCTGTCGATGCGCGCCGCCCGCGAAGCCCAGAACGGCCTCTCGGCAACCCTCGCCAATGTCCGGGCAACCAAGGATGGCCTGACCGAACTGGATGCCTCTGCTCGCCTGCAACGTGAAGGCTACAACGAGGTGGCCCACGACAAGCCGCCTCACGCCATCGTGCAATTCCTCCAGGCCCTGAACAACCCGTTCATCTACGTGCTGCTGACCCTCGGCGCCATCAGTTTCTTCACTGACTACTGGCTGCCACTGCAGGCCGGTGAAGAAGCCGACCTGACCAAGGTCATCATTATCATGACCATGGTCATGCTCAGCAGCCTGCTGCGCTTCTGGCAGGAGCATCGTTCGGCCAAGTCCGCCGAGGCCTTGAAGGCCATGGTGCGTACCACCGCCACGGTGTTGCGCCGCGAGCAAGTGGGCTCCAAGCCGACCCTGCGGGAAGTGCCGATGCGCGACCTGGTGGCCGGCGATATCGTGCAACTGTCTGCCGGCGACATGATCCCGGCCGACATCCGCCTGATCGAGTCCCGTGACCTGTTCATCAGCCAGGCCGTGCTGACCGGCGAAGCCTTGCCGGTAGAGAAGTACGACACCCTCGGGGATGTGACGCAAAAATCCGCCACGTCCACGGCGGCCGACCAGGGCAACCTGCTGGACCTGCCGAACATCTGTTTCATGGGCACCAACGTGGTCAGCGGCCAGGCGAAAGCCGTGGTGGTTGCCACCGGCCCGCGTACCTACTTTGGCTCGTTGGCCAAGGCGATTGTCGGCTCCCGAGTGCAAACCGCATTTGACCGCGGGGTGAACAGCGTCAGCTGGCTGTTGATCCGCTTCATGCTGGTAATGACACCGATCGTGTTCTTCCTCAACGGCTTCTCCAAGGGTGATTGGAGCGACGCGTTGCTGTTCGCCCTGGCAGTGGCGGTAGGCCTCACCCCGGAAATGCTGCCGATGATCGTCAGCGCCAACCTGGCCAAGGGTGCAACCGCCATGGCCAAGCGCAAGGTGGTGGTCAAGCGCCTCAACGCGATCCAGAACTTCGGTTCGATGGACGTGCTGTGCACCGACAAGACCGGCACCCTGACCCAGGACAAGATCATCCTCGAGCACCACGTCAACGCCTTTGGCAACCGTGATGATTCAGTGCTGACCCTCGCCTGGCTCAACAGCCATCACCAGAGCGGCATGAAGAACCTGATGGACCAGGCGGTCGTACAGTTCTCCGAGCAGAATCCGAAGTTCCAGGTGCCGTTTGCCTACAGCAAGGTGGATGAGTTGCCGTTCGACTTCATCCGCCGTCGCCTGTCGATCGTGGTCAAGGACGCGCAAAACGATCACCTGCTGGTGTGCAAGGGTGCGGTCGAGGAGATGCTGAGCATTTCCACCCACGTGATGGAAGGCGACGTGGCCGTCGAGCTGGATGATCGGCGTCGCAACGAGTTGCTGGCGATTGCCCAGGACTACAACGAAGACGGCTTCCGGGTGCTGGTGCTGGCCACCCGCAACATTCCCCAGGCACTCGCCCGCAAGCAGTACACCACGGCCGATGAGCGCAACCTGGTGATCCGTGGCTTCCTGACCTTCCTTGATCCACCAAAGGAAACCGCTGGCCCGGCGATCGCTGCCCTGCGCGAAATTGGCGTGGCCGTCAAAGTGCTCACCGGCGACAACGCCATCGTCACCAGCAAGATCTGCCGCCAGGTCGGCCTTGAGCCAGGCGTACCGTTGCTGGGGACGGAAATCGAAGCGATGGACGACGCCACCCTCAAGCTGCGGGTCGAGGAGCGCACGGTGTTCGCCAAGCTGACGCCGCTGCAGAAGTCGCGGGTGCTCAAGACCTTGCAGTCCAACGGCCACACCGTGGGCTTCCTCGGCGACGGCATCAACGACGCTCCGGCCTTGCGGGATGCCGACGTGGGCATCTCGGTGGACAGCGCGACGGACATTGCCAAGGAATCCGCCGACATCATCCTGCTGGAAAAGAGCCTGATGGTGCTGGAAGAAGGCGTGCTGAAAGGCCGCGAGACCTTCGGCAATATCATGAAGTACCTGAACATGACCGCCAGTTCCAACTTCGGCAACGTGTTCTCGGTGCTGGTGGCCAGTGCGTTCATCCCGTTCCTGCCAATGCTGTCGATCCACCTGCTGCTGCAAAACCTGATGTACGACATCTCCCAGCTGGCCTTGCCGTGGGACAAGATGGACAAGGAATACCTGGCCAAGCCACGCAAGTGGGACGCGAAAAACATTGGCCGCTTCATGATCTGGATCGGGCCGACCTCGTCGATCTTCGACATGACCACCTTTGCCCTGATGTGGTACGTGTTCTCGGCCAACAGCGTGGAAATGCAGACCCTGTTCCAGTCCGGCTGGTTCATCGAGGGGCTGCTCTCGCAAACCCTGGTGGTGCACATGCTGCGCACCCGCAAGATCCCGTTCTTCCAGAGCAACGCCGCATGGCCGGTGATGATGATGACCTGCATCGTGATCGGGCTGGGCATCTACGTACCGTTCTCGCCGCTGGGCGCGATGGTTGGCCTGGAGCCGCTGCCACTGGCGTACTTCCCATGGCTGGTGGGCACCCTGGTCGCCTACTGCTGCGTGGCACAACTGATGAAAACCCTCTACATCCGCCGCTTCAAGCAGTGGTACTGATCAACCGCCCCTGAAAGCGCTGGCTATCGGTAGATAGCCAGTGCACGCGGAGACAGACAATGAACACACTTATGAGCTACCTCGACAACGCTGCTCGCGCGCTGCTGGTGTTCGGCCTCGCCCAGGCGGCCAAGGCGGTGATGGTGCTGGGCGTACGGCTGTACGTGCGCAACGTGCTCAGCGCCGTGGAAATGCGCTTCATGCTGGGTTTTTCCAGCAGCTTGAACAGCACCTGCATCCGCTTGCTGCGCCCGCGTCGATAAATGGCAATACGCACTACAAGGAAAGATCACCATGCGCGTCTTGATCTGTGCAGGTCGTCATTACGCCGATACAAAAATGTCTCGCCAGGTGCTGGACGCCTACCACCGCCTGCGCCCGGTGCAGGTATTGATCCACGGTGGCAGCCAGTTCCTGGGCAGCGACGTGGAAGACTGGGCCCGGGAAACCGGAGTGGATGTGGTGCGTTACCCACCCAACTGGCAACGCCATGGCAAGCAGGCCGAACGCCATCGCAACCAGTTCATGCTCACCGATAGCCGGCCCGACGTGATCATCGCGCTGCCCGGTGGCGACGACACCTCGGAACTGGTGAGCCAGGCCAGGGCCAGTGGCATCCATGTGCTGACTGTAGACAGCTGAATCAACCCTTATTGGAGTATCCAGGCATGAACGAAGAACCCCGTTGTAGCGGTACCCCGTTGCACACTTTTTTCTATTTGAAACACGGCGCGTCCCTGCCAAGTCCGGTCGGGGCGCGCCACCGGCTGTTGATCGAGGTTCACCATGTACAAGAAACACACCCCTGACGGTTTCGCCAAATACCGCAACCGCACCACCCACGTTACCTTCCATCCCCTGCCCGCCTCCAAGCTTCGGGCAGTGCGGCGCAACCTGATTTTCGTCGGCGTGACCGCGGGCATCGTGCTGGTGCTCAGCCTGATGTCGAATGCCCATGCGGCAGGCGGCTCCTACGTGGTCGACGACGGCGCAATCAACGCCCCGGGCGAATGCAATGTCGACGCCTGGTTCACCGCCAACCGGCACGCTGGCTCAACCCACAGTGAAACCCTGGCGCCGGCCTGCACCTCCGCTGCCATTGCGTGGTTGCAGTGGACTGCCGCCGTGTCCCGGGCCAACCATGATGGCGACGGCGAAACCCAAGTGAATCCGCAGCTCAAGGCGCAGTTGTGGGCCCGGGAAGACCTGGGCCTGGAACTGGCCGCGTCTGCCGGCGTGCATTACGCGCTGAACCGCCAGCACTCGTTTGATGGCGCGGACTTGAATGTGCCGTTTACCTGGCAGCCCATGGAGGCCCTGCGGCTTAACTTCAACGCCGGCTGGAGCCACGCCTATAACGACGGCGACCAGACCCATCGGCCGACCTGGGGCACCGGGTTTGAATACAGCCTGATGGACTCACTGACACTGATCGCCGAACGCTACGGCCAGCAAGGCGGCGACCAGGCCTGGCAAGCCGGGCCGAGGATGCATATCGGCAAGAATGTGGACGTGGACCTGGTGGTAGGACGCAGTTTGATCGGGGATCAGCATCAATGGCTCACGACGGGGGCCACACTGCGGTTCTAACCCGCAGACGATGACCCCTGTGGCGAGGGAGCTTGCTGTGGCGAGGGAGCTTGCTCCCGCTGGGCTGCGTAGC
>NZ_JBSVWQ010000317.1:0-5460 GCF_054071215.1 Pseudomonas sp. SDO5522_S412
AGCGGTTCGTCAGTCGCCAAATATATTGACTGATACACCGCATTCGCGAGCAAGCCCGCTCCCACATTTAGATCCAGGTTCTACCGTTGGATGGGCGGTGTCACGCATACCCCGCGCAACACCAGATCACTGATAAACCCCAGCCAATCCCGCTGCTGGGTCTTATCCGCCAAATCCTCCCCCAAAAACGAACTCAGCGTGTGCTGGTTGGAGTTATAGAAGTAGCACAACGAAGCAATCATCAAGTACACATGCTTGATGTCCACATCTTCACGAAACAGCCCCTGGGCCTGGCCCGCTTCAATGATCGGCCGCAACACCCCAACTGCCTCCCCGGACAACCGCCGCAGTTCACCCGACTGCTTCGCATGCTTGCCCTGGTGCAGGTTCTCGATGCTCAGGATCGCCACAAACTCGGGATGCTTGACGTAGTAATTCCAGATAAACCCCACCAGCGCCTGCAACGCTTGCACCGGTGCAGTCAGGTCGAGCTTGAGCTTGCTTTCGGCCTTGTTGAACTGTTCATAGGTGTGCTCCAGCACACACACAAACAGGTGCTCCTTGCTGCCGAAGTAGTAATACAGCATGCGGTCGTTGGAGTCGGCCTCGCGGGAAATGCTTTCCACACGCCCGCCGGAATAGCCGTCGCGGGTGAAGACCTTGACCGCCGCCTGGAGAATCCGCGCGCGGGTCTGGTCGGCTTGCTGGGCGCGGATACCGGTCTTCTTGATCACCATCGAAAAGCCTCTGCTGCGCGGCGTAAAGGCCCGGAATATAGCATGGGCATTATTCCGTTACCGACAGGCTCTGTCACAAACGCGGCATAACGCTGGGGCTTGGATCGGAAACGTATTACTTTCTAGTTCTTCTAATAAACAGAGTATGCAGGGATGAAATACCAACCGTTTACCCGAACTTTGATTGCCACCGCGCTGGTGCTGACTGTCAGCGGCGTGCAGGCGGCCTCCCAGGCCCCGGTGGCTGGCGAAAATGGCATGGTGGTCACCGCCCAGCATCTGGCGACCCATGTGGGCGTGGATGTGCTCAAGGCCGGCGGCAACGCCGTGGATGCGGCGGTGGCGGTGGGCTACGCCCTGGCCGTGGTGTACCCGGCGGCCGGCAACCTCGGCGGCGGTGGGTTCATGACCGTGCAACTGGCCGACGGCCGCAAGACCTTCCTCGACTTCCGCGAAAAAGCCCCGCTGGCCGCGACCGCCGACATGTACCTGGACAAGGACGGCAACGTGGTCCCGGACCTCAGCTCCAAGGGCCACCTGGCGGTCGGCGTACCCGGCACCGTATCGGGGATGGAACTGGCGCTGAGCAAATACGGCACCCTCAAGCGCGCCCAGGTCATCGCCCCGGCGATCAAGCTGGCCGAAGACGGTTTTGCCCTGGAGCAGGGCGATGTCGACCTGCTGCACACCGCTACTGACGAATTCAAGAAAGACAAAGACCTGCGCGGCATCTTCCTGCACGGCGGCGAGCCGATGCTGGTGGGCCAGAAGCTGGTGCAGAAAGACCTGGCGAAAACCCTGCGGGAAATCTCCGCCAAGGGCACCGATGGCTTTTACAAAGGCTGGGTAGCCAAGGCGATTGTGGATTCCAGCCAATCAGGCAAAGGCATCATCACCCAGGCCGACCTGGACAAATACAAGACCCGCGAACTGGCGCCCATCGAGTGTGACTACCGTGGCTACCACGTGGTGTCCGCGCCACCACCGAGCTCGGGCGGGGTGGTCATCTGCGAAATCATGAACATCCTCGAAGGCTACCCGATGGCCGACCTCGGCTATCACTCGGCCCAGGGCCTGCACTACCAGATCGAAGCCATGCGCCACGCGTACGTCGACCGCAACAGCTACCTCGGCGACCCGGACTTCGTGCAGAACCCGGTCGAGCACCTGCTGGACAAGGATTACGCCGCCAAACTGCGCGCTGCCATCGACCCGCAGAAAGCCGGGATCTCCCAGGACATCAAGCCGGGCGTTTCGCCCCACGAAGGCAATAACACCACCCACTACTCCATCGTCGACAAGTGGGGCAACGCGGTCTCGGTGACCTACACCCTCAACGACTGGTTCGGCGCGGGCGTGATGGCGAGCAAGACCGGGGTGATCCTCAACGACGAAATGGACGACTTCACCTCCAAGATCGGCGTGCCGAACATGTACGGCCTGGTGCAGGGCGAAGCCAACGCCATTGCTCCGGGCAAGACGCCGCTGTCGTCCATGAGCCCGACCATCGTCACCAAGGATGGCAAGGCGGTGATGGTGGTGGGTACGCCGGGTGGCAGCCGTATCATCACGGCCACGTTGCTGACCATCCTCAACGTGATCGACTACAAGATGAACATCCAGGAAGCCGTGGACGCCCCGCGTTTCCACCAGCAATGGCTGCCTGAGGCGACCAATATCGAACGCTTTGCCCTGAGCCCCGACACCCAGAAAATCCTCGAAGGCTGGGGCCACAAGTTTGCCGGCCCGCAGGACGCCAACCACCTGGCGGCGATCCTGGTAGGCGCGCCGTCCCTGGACGGCAAGCCGGTCGGCAATAACCGTTTCTATGGGGCCAACGACCCTCGGCGCAATACCGGGTTGTCGCTGGGCTACTAAAGCCCGCGGATCAGCTCCAGCACCTCGGCCTTCTTCAGCGGGTGCTTCAGGCGTTGCGAGAGCAGCGCCATGGCCCGCTGATGTTCACAGGCAACTACCGCTTCCACTTCGTCGCCCTGGCAGAGCAGGGCGATGAAGTCGTGGCGCTGCAGGTCGCCTTCCACGTGGAGCTGATTCCAGTGGCGGGGGTGGCCCAGCAGTTCAAAGGTCTTGCCGAAGTGATACGTCCAGAAGAACGGCACATCGGCAAACACCTGTTGTGCGCCCAGCATATTGCGCGCCGCCAGCACCCCGAGTTGCTGCGCCACACGCCAGTGTTCGATGCGCACGGGTTGGCCGTTCCATGGAAAGGTCACCATATCGCCCGCCGCCCATAGTCCGGGCGCGACAGACAAACCGGCATCGGCTTTCAGCGACTGGTCCTCGGCTTTTTCCAGCCCCTCGACAAACCCCGTGGCAGGCGTGACGCCGACGCCTATCAGTACCAGGTCTGCGGCCAATCTGTGGCCGTTTTTCAGCACCACCGTCGTCACGTCCATGTGGCCTTCCAGGCGTGCAGGCTCGCTGGCGGTGTGGAATATCACGCCGTTGGCTTCATGCAATTGGCGCAGTGAGGCACCGATGCGCTTGCCCAGTTGGGCCGCCAGCGGAATCTCGTGACGGCCCACCACCTGCACCGTCAACCCGCGCTTGCGTAAGGCGGACGCGGCTTCCAGGCCGATAAAACTGTCGCCGATGATCACTGCACATGTGCCCGGTTGAGCCGCCTTGACGATACGCGCCGCATCGTCCCGGGAGCGCAACACGAACACGTTGTTGAGTACGGTGCCCGGAATATCCAGCGGCCTGGCTTCGCCGCCGGTGGCCAGCAGTGCGGCGTCGTAGTCGAAATGGCGACCGTCCGCAAGCTCGAGGCGCTTGGCTTGAGGGTCGAGGTGGCGCACTTCGCCGTGGATCCGCGACGCGTGGCAGGTGGCCTCGTCCAGCAAGGGCGGTGTTTCCTGCGGCGGCATCTCGCCGCAGATGACGAATTTGCTCAGGGCGGTGCGGTCGTAGGCGGGGTCCTGTTCCTGGTCGATCCACAACAACCGGCCGCTGAAACCCTTGCGGCGCAGCGTGGCCACGGCCGCCGAACCGGCTGCACCGGCGCCAATCACGATAAAGCAGCGCGAATCGTTGGTGTGCGGGGCAACGGGCGAGGGCAGTGCCTCGTCGCCCACACTGACCACGCCGTCGTGAATCTCCACCGGGTACTGCTTGAGCTGCACCAGCGCGGGCGGCTCGCAGACCTGGCCGTCATCCACCCGGAAGGCCGCCTTGTGCCACGGGCAAATGATCCTCCCGTCACAGACCACGCCTTGCTCCAGGGGCGCCCCGGCGTGGGGGCAATCCGCCTGATAGGCACGAACCTCGCTACCCGAACGCACCAGCAGGATGTGATGGGCGGCGGTTTCAACACGAACGCCACGGTCTTCGGGCAAGTTGATCAAGCGGGCAACGATGCGCATGTTCATAGGCCAATCTCCTTTTAAGGATTGACCTGTGCCCCGGGTAGAGGACTGCGTTGACCCGATAACCGGTCTTCAGCCCTGCGCGCCAGAGCGTTGAAAGTGGGCCATGCCTAACGAGCGGTGCATGAAAACCGTCCCCGCCGGTCAATCCAGCAGTTGTTCCACAGCTGAAAAGGCCTGGTCCTGGCGTGCTTGCCAATCCCCACGGATGACCCGTAACGGCTGATGATGTTGCTCCAGCCAGTCACGACTGGCCTGGAAAAACGCCAGGCGATCGGCAAACTCCGGCTGGCAGCGCTGGCCATCGGCGGTCCACTCCACGTCTTCCGGCGACAGCAGCAGGTGCAGGTCGTAGTGGCGGGCGAGCAGTTCGCTGTCGAGCCACGCCGGGTAGTCGCCAAACAGGGTCTGGCTCCACAGCTTATTGGTCAGCAGGTTGGTGTCGAGGATCAGCAATGCCGGCTGCGCGGCGCGGGCGGTATCTTCCCAGGCCAACTGGCCCCGGGCGATCTCCGGGATATCCGCCAGGGTGGTATCGCGCTGGTGGTGGTCGATGAAATGACGCACGTATTCGCCCACCATCACCCCGCCAAAATGTGCCTGCAACTGGGCGGCCAGCCAGCTTTTACCGCTGGATTCCGGGCCGGCCAGTACCACCACCTTCATGCGTGCAACGCCGGGTCGGCGCGCCATTCACGCCAGCCCTGCACGGCGATCACGGTGAACAAGGCGTAGAGCGCGGCGGTGAGGTACAGGCCTTTGTAGAGGAACAGCCCGACGAAGATCACATCCACGGTGATCCACAACGGCCAGCACTGCACGCGTTTTTGCGCCATCCACATCTGCGCCACCAGGCTGAAGCCGGTCAGGGCCGCGTCCAGCCAGGGTTGGGCGGCGTCGGTCCAGTGGGCCATGGCTGCGCCCAGCAACAGGCTGCCCACAGCACCCACAGCCAGGCCTTGCAGGATCGGTTGCAGGCCCAGGCTGGTGACTTGCCGGCCTTGCTTGACCTCACCGGCGCGGGTCCACTGCCACCAGCCGTAGAGTTGCAGGGCGGCGTAGATCACTTGCAGGAGCATGTCGGAGTAGAGCTTCACATCGAAGAAGATCCAGGTGTACAGCAGCACCATCACCAGGCCGATGGGCCAGCACCACGGGTTCTGTTTAACCGTCAACCAGACAGCGATCACCCCCAGGGCGGCGGCAAACAGTTCAAGCCCGGACATGGCGGTTCCTTGGGGGAGTCGAAGAGGGCGCTGATTGTAACCAATGTGGGAGCGGGCTTGCTCGCGAATGCGGTGAGTCAGCCAACAAATTTGGCACTGATACACCGC
>NZ_JBSVWQ010000318.1:0-5372 GCF_054071215.1 Pseudomonas sp. SDO5522_S412
TCAACGCGGCGCTCTCAGGTTCTTCGCGAGCAAGCCCGCTCCCACATAAAGCGGCTCTGCTTTTGCTCTAACACTCAGGTCGCCTTTGCCGCTTTTGCAACGTGACTCGCTGTAAGAGCGAAACCATAGGTGGTCGTTACCTGAATAACGGATATGCCCCCAACCCCAACAACCCAAGTCAGATGGCCTCAGCCATCAACAACTCCCGCGTATACGGATGCCGCGCATCAGCAAACAGCGCCGCCGTCTCCCCCTGCTCCACCACCCTCCCCTGACGCATCACCGCAATCCGGTCACACAACCGCGCAGCCACCCGCAAGTCATGAGTAATAAACACAATGCTCAACCTGAACCGCCGCTGCAGCGACTCCAGCAACTCCAGAATCTGCACCTGGATCAGCGCATCAAGCGCCGACACACACTCATCAGCGATCAACACCTTAGGCTCCACCGTCAACGCCCGGGCGATCCCTATGCGCTGCCGTTGCCCCCCGGAAAACTCATGAGGAAACCGCTCAAACGCCGCTGCCGGCAACCCCACCAACCCCAGCAACTCACGGGCCCGCCGCTCGGCATCCGCCTTGGAAACCCCCTGCACCAAAGGCCCAGTCATAACAATCTGCCCCACCGTCTGCCGCGGATTGAGCGAGGCAAACGGATCCTGGAAAATCATCTGCACATCACTGCGCAACGCTCGCAGCCGCCCTTCAGACAACCCCGCGACCTCCCGCCCCAACCACTCGATCCGCCCGCTGTCAGCACGCAGCAAACGCACCAGGCACCGACCCAGGGTCGACTTGCCCGACCCCGACTCCCCCACAATCCCCAACGTCTCGCCTTCACGCAATTGCAGCTGAACCGCATCCAACGCCTGAGTCGTACGCCGCCCCCACCAACCGCTGCGGCTGCGGAACACCTTGCCCAGCGCTTCGGCCTTCAGCACCACAGGGCCAGCCACCTGCGTACGTGGCACCAGCGGTTGCGCCGACACCGCCGCCAACAACTGCCGGGTGTAATCTTCCCGGGGCACACGCAACACCGCCGGGGCCGTGCCCTGCTCCACCACCCGGCCCTTCTCAAGCACCAGCACCCGGTCGGCAATCGCCTCGACCACGGCAAAGTCGTGGGTGATAAACAACAGTGCCATGCCCTTGTCCTGCTGGATCTTGCGCAGCAGGTCGAGAATCTGCGCCTGGGTGGTCACGTCCAGCGCCGAGGTCGGCTCATCGGCAATCAACAGCGCCGGATCAAACGCCAGGGCCATGGCGATCACCACCCGCTGACGCTGCCCGCCAGACAGTTCAAACGGATACGCCAGTCGCAAGCGCTCAGGGTCGGGCAAGCCGACATAACCGAGCAAATCCACCACCCGCTGACGCCGCACCCGTGCCGCCGCCACGCCATGGGCGCGCAGGGTTTCATCGATCTGTTCGCCCACCCGCAACAGTGGGTTGAGGGCGCTCATGGGTTCCTGGAATACCATGCTGATATCCCGCCCGCGCAGTTGGCGCATGGCCTCTTCGCTGCGGTCGGCCAGGTCTTCGTCGCGAAACACCAGGCGCCCGCTTTCCACCTTCAGCGGGTCCGGCAACTGGCGCAGCAAAGCCTTGGCCAGCATTGACTTGCCGGAACCGGATTCACCTACCACACACAAGCATTCGCCACTGCTCAGTTGCAGCGACAGGTCATACAGCGCATGGCTGCGATCCGCACCGGCCGGCAAGGCGATACGCAAATGTTCAACACTCAACAACGTCATAGCGACCTCCCGGGCTCAAAGGCCACACGCAAACCTTCACCGACTCGATTGACCGCCAGCACGCACAGCACAATCGCCAACCCCGGCAGAAAGCTCATCCACCAGGCGTCCCGCAGCAAGCCACGGGAGGCATTGATCATGTAGCCCCAGCTCATGGCTTCCGGGTCGCTCAAGCCGAGAAACGCCAGGGCCGCTTCGGTGAGGATCGCCGTGGCCATGACAAAGGTCATGGTCACCAGCAGCGGCGCCAGGGCGTTGGGCAGGATCTGCTGGGCGATGATCCCCAGCGGCGACTGCCCCAGCACCCGCGCGGCCTGCACGAATTCGCGCTGGCGCAGGGTCAGGAACTCACTGCGCACCAACCGCGCCACCGCCGGCCACGCTACGAGTGCGATGGCCAGCACGATGGAGAACAGGGACGGCTCAAGGATCGCCACCAGGATCACCGCCAGTACCAGTTGCGGAATGATCTGGAAGAACTCGGCAATGCGCATCAGCACACCGTCGAGCCAGCCACCGAAATAGCCGGCGACCGCGCCTACCAGCAGGCCCACCACCAGGGTCGCCAGGCTGGCCAGCGCCCCCACGGCCAGGGACACCCGCGCGCTGTACAGCAGGCCACTGGCGAGGTCGCGACCGAGCAGGTCACTGCCCAGCCAATGGGCCGGGTCGTGGAATGGCGCGAGCATCGGCGGGCTGTTCATCTCCCATGGCGAGCTGCTGGTCAGCCAGGGGGCGGCGATCGCCAACAGCGTCAGCAGCAGCAAAAACAGCGCACCGATCAACGCCGCAGGCTGGCGCACAAAACGTCGGAAAACCAGCATCAGCCTTGCACTCCTGCACCGATACGCGGGTCGAGAAAACGACAGATCACATCGGTCAACACGTTAAAGCCCACCACCAGAATCGAGATCACCAGGAAACCGCCCATCAACACGCCGTAGTCACGCTGGGCCAGCGAGTCGTACATCAAGCGACCAATCCCCGGCCAGGAATACACCACCTCCACCAGCAACGCGCCGCTGGCCAACTGGCCCAGTTGCAAACCGGCAAAGGTCACCACCGGCAACAGCGCATTGCGCAGCACATGCACGTACAAAATCCGCCGCGGGTGCAGGCCCTTGGCGTGGGCGGTGCGCACGTATTCCTGGCCAAGGGCGTCGAGCACGGCGGCGCGGGTCAGGTGGATATACAAGGCGAGGAACAGCACGCTCAACGACACGCACGGCAGCAGCAGGTGCTTGAGCCGGTCAAGCAGGGAAAAGTCCTGTGCCACCGTTTCCATGCCAAACGCCGGCAACCAATCGAGGCTGACGGAGAACAACAGGATCAGCAGCATCGCCAGCCAGAATGGCGGCATCGCATACAGCAGCAATGCGCCGTGGGAGATCACGCCATCCAGCCAGTGACGCTTCTGTCGGGCCCGGGCGGCCAACGTCCCCAGGGTGACGCCAAGCACCGACGAGAGCAAAAATGCCGAGCCCATCAGGGCCAGTGTTGCCGGCAAGCGCTCGGCAATCAGCGACCACACCGAGGTCTGGTTGCGGTAGGAATAACCCAGGTCCAGATGGGCGATATTGCCCAGGTAGATCAGCAACTGCGTGAGCAACGGCTTGTCCAGGCCCATGGTCTGGCGCAGGTGTTCGATGAACTGCACATCGTCCACCCCCGCCTCGCCGGCCAACAGCAGCGCCGGATCACCCGGCGCCAGGCGGATCAGCAAAAAGCCCAGCACCAGCACCGCCACAATCATCAACAGTGCCTTGAGCAGGCGACCGCTGAAATACAGCAACCCGTTCATGGTGCAGGCGCGTCGAGGTAGACGCTTTCGTAGTCTTCGTTAAGGCTGGTGGCGGTTTGCAGCAGGTTCTTCACCTCTTTGTGGAACAGTGTCGGGTAGCGCATTTCGAAGATCGGCGCGATCGGCAGGTCGGTGTTCAGCACGTTTTCCAACTGGCTATAGAGCCTGGTGCGTTCCGGGCCTTCCGGGGTGTTGGCGACCTGGGTCCACAGGGCATCGGCCTCGGGGCTGTTGTAGCCGCTGACGTTGGCAAATGGCGAAGTCTTGAGGATGTAGTCGGAGCGGTACAGGTAGGCGTTGGTCAGGTACGGGTCGCCGATCTGGAAGATGAAGTTGTAGGTCAGGTCGAAGTCCCAGTCGCTGACGCGCTGGAACCAGGTGGCGGCGTCGGACGTCACCACTTGTACCTTGAAGCCCAGCGGCTGCAGGGCTTGCTTGGTGTATTCGGCCAGGCGCTCCCAGGCACCGCCCTTCTCGCCGTTGAGCAGGCGAATCCGCACGGCGCCCACGTCCACGCCGGACTCGGCAATCAGCGCCTTGGCTTTTTTCACGTCATAGGTGTACTGCGGCAATTGCGGGTCGTGGTACGGCGAGGTGGACACGAACTGGCCGGGGGCAACCTTGCCCGAACCGAAGAAGATGTTGTCGACGATGAACTGGCGGTTCAGCGCATACAGGATCGCCTGGCGCACCTTGGGGTTGTTCAGCGGCGGCTTGCGCGTATTGATCTGCAGGAAGGCCAGGCCGGAATACAGCTCCCAGCCTTTTTCCGACGACTGCACGTCCGGCAAGGCGGTCAGGCGCTTGAGGTCGGAATAGTCGGCATCACCGCTGCGCAGCACCTGCACGTCGTTGCGCTCGAACGCCGCAGCGCGGGACGAGCCGTCCGGGATCACGTGGAAGATGATCGCATCCAGGTGTGGCAGGCCCTTTTTCCAGTAGTCGGGGTTCTTTGCCAGCTTGATATAGGCGCCGCGTTTCCACTCCACAAACACAAACGGGCCGGTGCCGACAGGCTTGAGGTTATAGGGGTTGTTGCGAAAGTCAGTGTTCTCGTAGAGGTGCTTGGGCACCACAGGCCGCAGCCCGCTGCCCAGGGCCGAGAGCAACGGCGCGAAGGGTTTCTTGAGCTGGAACACCACCTGCAGCGGGTCCTTGGCGGTGATGCTGTCGACGTACTCGGTGAAGACCCCGCCCAGGCGCTTGTCCACTTCGGGGTAGAAGGTCTGGAAGCTGAACACCACGTCATCGGCGGTGAACGCGTGGCCATCATGCCAGCGCACGTTGTCCTGCAAATCGAAGGTGTAGGTCAGGCCATCGGGAGAAACGGTCCAGGCCTTGGCCAATACCGGTTTGGGTTTCAGGTCGGTGTCGAAGGTCAGCAGGCCCTGGAGGATCTTGCCGCTGACGTACTGGGTGGACACGTGGCTGACCACGCCGTGCATCAGCGACGGCGGTTCGGGTTGGGCCACCAGGTTCAGCACCCCGCCGTCATGGGGTTGCGCCTGAGCGGTGCCGGCCAGCAGCACGGCGCCAAGTCCCAGGTATGAAAGGACACGGCGAAAAGATAAAGGGCGCATGGAGACTCCTTGGCTAAGGTTTTGTCAGGGATTTAGCAAGGGCTGTGCCATGGGCGACGGGCCGCGTTTGCGGGCATCACAGGCCTTGGCAGTGATGAAAAAACCACAGTGGCCGGGACGAGTGTGGAAAAAGCAACAGCCCGCCCTCTTGAGGAATGGTTGTGCGTAGCAGCTGCCGAGCCTTGGCGAGGCTGCGTCGGTGGTGTGGCAAATATGCCGCCAACACAGCCTC
>NZ_JBSVWQ010000319.1:0-5315 GCF_054071215.1 Pseudomonas sp. SDO5522_S412
AATCCTGTTTCTTGGGGGGGGTGGTTTTGTTCGCGAGGGTGGTGTGGCGTTCAGTGTGGGTTGTGGCAGCCCCACCGCTTTCGCGAGCAAGCCCGCTCCCACATTGGATCGGTGTTGTTTGGGTAAATGGGGTCAGAGACCGCCCATCAACAGGTATTTGATCTCCAGGTAATCCTCCAGGCCGTACCTGGAACCTTCACGGCCCAGGCCCGACTCCTTGATCCCGCCAAACGGTGCGACTTCGGTGGAGATGATCCCTTCGTTGATCCCGACCATGCCCGCTTCCAGGCCTTCGGCCATGCGCCATACGCGGCCGATGTCGCGGCTGTAGAAGTAGGCGGACAAGCCAAACGGCGTGTCATTCGCCCGTTGCAGCACTTCGGCTTCGTCCTTGAAGCGGAAGCAGGCCGCCACCGGGCCGAAGGTTTCTTCCTGGGCAATCAGCATCTCGCCGTGGGCTTCGGTGAGGATGGTCGGTTCGAAGAACGTCCCGCCCAAGGCATGGCGACGGCCGCCGCACAGCAGCTTGGCGCCTTTCTCCAGGGCGTCGCCGACGTGGGCTTCAACCTTGGCCAACGCGGCCGCATTGATCAGCGGGCCTTGTTCGGTTTCGCCCTCGAGGGCGCTGCCGACGCGCATCGCAGAGACCGCTTCGGCCAGCTTGCGGGTGAACGCATCGTACACACCGTCCTGGATGAAGAAGCGGTTGACGCAGACGCAGGTCTGCCCGGTATTGCGAAACTTGGAAGCCATGGCGCCTTTGACGGCAGCGTCCAGGTCGGCATCGTCAAACACGATAAAGGGTGCGTTGCCGCCCAGTTCCAGGGAGACCTTTTTCAGGGTGTCGGCGGCCTGGCGCATCAGCAGCTTGCCGGTGCGGGTGGAGCCGGTGAAGGACAGCTTGCGCACA
This sequence comes from Pseudomonas sp. SDO5522_S412, assembly GCF_054071215.1. Taxonomy (NCBI): domain Bacteria; kingdom Pseudomonadati; phylum Pseudomonadota; class Gammaproteobacteria; order Pseudomonadales; family Pseudomonadaceae; genus Pseudomonas; species Pseudomonas sp. SDO5522_S412. Next base: position 911 of record NZ_JBSVWQ010000319.1, read on the forward strand.
ATGCTGGAGGCTTGCAGTGCGCCACCGATGGCCACGGCATCGCCGGACACGATGTTGAACACGCCCGCCGGAATCCCGGCCTGTTCTGCCAACACCGCCAGGGCGAAGGCCGACAGCGGGGTTTCTTCCGACGGTTTGAGAATCATCGTGCACCCCGCCGCCAGCGCCGGGCCAACCTTGCGGGTGACCATGGCCAGAGGGAAATTCCATGGGGTGATCGCTGCGACCACGCCGATGGCTTCCTTGGTCACGATGATCCGCGCGTCGGCCTTGTGGCTCGGGATCACGTCGCCATAGGCACGCTTGGCTTCTTCGGCAAACCATTCGAGGAAGCTCGCCGCGTAGACCACTTCGCCCATGGCTTCGGCCAGCGGCTTGCCCTGTTCCAGGCTGAGCAGGTGGGCCAGGTCCTTCTGGTTGCTCAGCATCAACTCGCTCCAGCGCTTGAGGCGCTGGCTGCGCTCCTTGGCGGTGAGCTTGCGCCAGGCCGGCAACGCGCGGTTGGCGGCGGCAATGGCCAGGTTGGTTTCTTCAGCACCGGCGCGTTGTACTTCGGCGATCTGCGCACCATTGGCCGGGTTGCGCACCGGGTAGACCGGCCCACCGCTGGACCATTGGCCATCAATGAAATTGCCTGTGCGAATCAGCGGGTTCATGCCACGGCCTCTATCAGGTTAAAACGGTCCAGGCCCGGACGGGCGCTGCGCAAGATGCGTTTGCCGGCGGTGTAGTCGTTGATCACATCGCACGGCGTGTAGTTGCGTTCCAGCTCGTGCAGTTCTTCGGCATCCAGTCGGGTGTCCAAAGCGGCGAGCGCGCTATCAAATTGTGCGGTGGTGTCGGCGCCCACCAGCATCACGTCCACACCCGGATGATTGGCCACCCAGGCCTGGGCAATCTGTGCGTTGGACACGCCACGGGCACGGGCCACACGTTGCACCGAGTGGGCGATGTCGAACGACGCCTGGTCGCTGTACATCTGCTGGGTGAAGAAGTCGGTCTGGTTGCGGGTCGACTGCACTTCGCCGGTGAGCAAGCCACGGGCCAGCGGGCTGAACACCGACACGCCCAGGCCCTGGTCGCGGCAGAACGGGATCATCTCGCGCTCTTCCTCGCGGTAGGCGCAGTTCAGTTGCAGCTGCATGTTGATCGGCTTGACCCAGCCGTTGCGCTCGCAGGCCATGAGGATTTTTGCCAGTTGCCCGGTGAGCATGGTCGACACGCCGATGTAGCGCGCCTTGCCGGAACGCACGATGTCGTTGAGGGCGCCCATGGTTTCTTCCACCGGGGTGTTCACGTCGAAGTAATGCAGCATGAACACGTCGACGTAATCCATGCCAAGGCGGCTCAGGGAGGCGTCGATGCTGTCCATGATGTGCTTGCGCGAATGGCCGCTGGCATTGATGCCGCTGCGGGTGCCGTAGCCGACCTTGGTGGTGACCACGATGTCTTCACGGCGCGCAACGCGCTTGAGGATGCGCCCGACCACTTCTTCGCCGACACCTGCGGAGTAGAAGTCCGCCAGGTCGATGAAGTTGACACCGTTGGCCAGGGCATGGGCAACGATGGGTTCGCTTTGTTTCTCGTCGAAAATCCACGGCTTCCAGTCCGGGGTGCCCATGTTCATGGTGCCCAGGCACAGGCGCGAGACTTGCAGGCCGGAGTTGCCCAAACGGATGTATTGCATGGGAATGTCCTCAGGCTTTTGGCGTGTAGAAAGGGTTGCTGATGTGGTTGACCACATCCGCCAGTTGCGCGGTGTGCGGCAAGCCTGTGAGGGCGGCGCGGATCGCGGTGCGGCAGGCGTTGTAGTTGTTGAGGTAGACCGCATCCAGGTCGTCGCAGGCCGGGTTGACCCAGTTGGCGGTGACAATCGCCCACTCGTCTTCGGCTTCCGGCGGCAGGGTGCCGTCGAGCAGGGCTTCGAGCACCGCCTTGGCGATCCCGGCCTGGGACGCGCCCCAGGTGGCATTGCCGTGCAGGTCGCTGCCGATGGCGGCCTTGTTGACGTAGAGGGTCATGGGTTTGACCGGGATGTTCGGCTGGGCAATCACCATGAACGGGCAATGGCCCTGGCTTGGCGACGCCAAACTGTTGGCAAACGCCTGGCCGGCCGGACCGTTGCGCGGGCCGATGAGGATGTTGATGTGGGCAGCATTGACGCCTGGGCCTTCGAAGCCTTCGCCGATGTACAGATCAAGTGCTTTCATTTCGCAAACGCTCTTTTTTGTTATGGGGAGCTGGTTGGCGAATTTTTAGCACTGGCCCGGGTAGCGGCCGTAACCATTAAAAGTCATGGGGCTGTGAGTTTTAGTCATGGCCCTGCGACCATCGGCCTGGTCTTGTGCGTTGACCATCGTTGCCACACCCCATATAGTGTGCCCACAAACACAGACAACCACTACATAGTGTGCAAGAACGCTGAACACCGACCACACTATGCGCCGTATTTCAATGCCTTGAAGCCTGCAAAACGCACATTTTTGAACACGCTGGGTGAATCGAAGCCCACGCCGTCAGACGGACCACGAAGGAGCAATTCAATGCTGAGTTGGGATGAAGCAGATCAACCAGACACCGGTGACGTAGTCATCCGGGGCGCCAACGCCGGCCACGCCACCGAAGCCAACATGGACCGCCTCGACGGTGCCGGCGCTGCCGCCGCCCTCGAAGCCCGCAACGTGACCGCCAGCGACTCCGCCGCGATCATCCGCGCCAAGGCCGCCCTCGACAAGCTCGACGTCGCCGAAGGCCTCGCCGAACTCGAAGGCTCCGCCGCCCGCGTCGCTGTTGACGAAAAGCGCATGATCAACTGCCGCGCCGACCTCAACCAACTCGTACCCTTCAAGTACGACTGGGCCTGGCAGAAATACCTCGACGGCTGCGCCAACCACTGGATGCCGCAAGAGGTCAACATGACCGCCGACATCGCCCTGTGGAAAAACCCCGAAGGCCTGACCGACGACGAACGTCGCATCGTGATGCGCAACCTCGGCTTCTTCTCCACTGCGGATTCGTTGGTCGCGAACAACCTGGTACTGGCCGTGTACCGCCTGATCACCAACCCGGAGTGCCGCCAGTACATCCTGCGCCAGGCCTTCGAAGAAGCGATCCACACCCACGCCTACCAGTACTGCATCGAATCGCTGGCCATGGATGAAGGCGAGATCTTCAACATGTACCACGAGATTCCATCGGTCGCCAAAAAGGCTGCCTGGGGCTTGAAGTACACCCGTTCGATCTCCGATCCGAAGTTCGAAACCGGTACCGTTGAGACTGACAAAGAGCTGCTGCGCAACCTTGTGGCGTACTACTGCGTCCTGGAAGGCATCTTCTTCTACTGCGGCTTTACCCAGATTTTGTCCATGGGCCGTCGCAACAAAATGACCGGCGTGGCCGAGCAGTTCCAGTACATCCTGCGGGATGAGTCGATGCACCTGAACTTCGGTATCGATGTGATCAACCAGATCAAAATCGAAAACCCGCATTTGTGGGATGCCGAGATGAAGGAAGAAGCGACCCAGATGATCCTGCAAGGGACTCAGCTGGAGATCGAATACGCGCGTGACACCATGCCGCGTGGGGTGTTGGGCATGAATGCGGCGATGATGGAGGACTACCTCAAGTTCATCGCGAACCGTCGTCTGTCGCAGATTGGGTTGAAGGAAGAGTATCCAGGGACGACTAACCCATTCCCGTGGATGAGCGAGATCATGGACTTGAAGAAAGAGAAGAATTTCTTCGAGACCCGTGTGATCGAGTACCAGACTGGCGGCGCGCTGAGCTGGGATTGATTTAAAGCGGCCCCTTCGGGGGCCGTGTTGTTTCACCTGTCGATGTTTTTTTATGCCCAATCAAACCATCAAGACCCCCTGCGTCGGCCTGTGCTCCACCGTCTACGGAGACCTGGTGTGCCGGGGTTGCAAGCGTTATCACCATGAAGTGATTCAGTGGAACGGCTACAACGCCGAGGAGAAACAGGCGGTGTGGCTGCGCCTGGAACAACTGCTGGTGCAGGTGATGACCAGCAAGCTGCAGGTGCTGGACCCGCAGCGCCTGCGCCAGCAACTGGAAGATCGCAAGATCCGCTTTGTGCCCCACCAGTCGCCGTATTGCTGGGCGTACCAATTGATTGCCCGGGGCGCGCGGGTGATTTCGAAGCTGGATGCGTATGGGTTGGCGCTGTTGCCGGAGTTTCGCGAGCGCAATCTGGCAGATTTGCGGGATGCGATTGACCGGGAGTTTTTCCTGTTGTCCGAGGCGCATTACGAGCGGTATATCGCGCCGGGGTTTCTGCGGGAATCGTTTGGGGCGCCGTTAATAGCCAGTATTTAGACAACCACACAGAACCAGTGTGGGAGCGGGCTTGCTCGCGAAAGCGGTGTATCAGTTGCCGGATATATTG
>NZ_JBSVWQ010000320.1:0-5170 GCF_054071215.1 Pseudomonas sp. SDO5522_S412
AGTGGGCTTGCTCGCGAAAGCGGTGTGTCAGTCAACAGATGTATCGACTGAACCACCGCCTTCGCGAGCAAGCCCGCTCCCACATTGGTTTGGATCGTTCCCACGCTCTGCGTGGGAATGCCGCACTGGACGCTCTGCGTCCGCTTTTTCGATCGGGGTTTCGGCCTTGGATCAGAACGCCGGCAGGATCGCGCCTTTGTACTTCTCAAGAATGAACGCTTTCACTTCCGGGGTGTGCAGGGCTGCTACCAGCTTCTTCACCGCGTCCGAATCCTTGTTGTCTTCGCGGGTCACCAGGATGTTCACGTAAGGCGAGTCGTTGCCTTCGATCACCAGTGCGTCCTTGGAGGGGTCCAGCTTGGCTTCCAGGGCGTAGTTGGTGTTGATCAGCGCCAGGTCGACCTGGGTCAGCACGCGCGGCAGGGTGGCGGCTTCCAGTTCGCGGAATTTCAGGCCTTTCGGGTTTTCAGTGATGTCCTTGATGGTCGACAGGATGTTGGTCGGGTCCTTCAGGGTGATCAGGTTGTGCTTGGCCAGCAGCAACAGCGCACGGCCGCCGTTGGTGGCGTCGTTCGGGATCACGACGTTGGCGCCGCTTGGCAGGTCTTCCAGTTTCTTGTACTTGCTGGAGTAGGCGCCCAGAGGCTCCAGGTGCACAGCGCCAACGCTCACCAGGTGAGTGCCCTTGGCTTTGTTGAACTCATCCAGGTACGGCTGGTGCTGGAAGAAGTTGGCGTCCAGGCGCTTTTCGGCTACCTGTACGTTTGGCTGAACGTAGTCGGTGAAGACTTTGACCTGCAGGTCCACGCCTTCCTTGGCCAGAGCCGGCTTCACGAATTCGAGGATTTCAGCGTGCGGCACCGGGGACGCGGCCACGGTGAGGGTTTCGGCGGCGTGGGCGGAGAACGCGGCAACGGCGGCGAAAGCAACCAGTAGTTTTTTCATTCAACAAGCTCCTTGTTCGGGAATTGGCCGGCTTAACGCCGGCAATAGCCGTTATTTTCGAGAAAAGTGCACCACCAGCTTGTCGCCGACGGTTTGCAGAATTTGTACCAGGATCAGCAGCAGCACCACGGTGACCACCATCACGTCGGTCTGGAAGCGCTGATAACCGAAGCGGATCGCCAAGTCACCCAGGCCACCGGCACCCACTACACCGGCCATGGCCGTGTAGGAAACCAGTGTAATCGCCGTCACCGTAATCGCCGCGAAGATGCCGGGGCGGGCTTCGGGCAGCAACGCGTTGGTAATGATCTGGCGAGTGGTCGCGCCCATGGCCTGGGTCGCTTCGATAATCCCGCGGTCCACTTCACGCAGCGCGGTTTCCACCAGGCGCGCAAAGAACGGCGTGGCACCCACCACCAGTGGCGGAATTGCACCGGCAACACCCAGCGAGGTGCCGGTGATCAGCACCGTGAACGGGATCATTACGATCAACAGGATAATGAACGGCAGCGAACGCAGGATGTTCACCACCAGCGACAACAGCGCATAAACATTCTTTTGTTCGAACAGCTGACGCGGGCTGCACAGGAACAGCAGCACGCCCAACGGCAAGCCCAGCAATACGGTGAACAGCAGGGAGCCGAACAGCATGGTCATGGTGTCGCCGGTGGCGAGCAGGATTTCCGACCAGTCGATGTTCGAGAAAAAGCTCAAGAGGATTTCCATTAGCGCAGCACCTCCATATGGACGTCTGCCGCGGTGAAGGCGGCGAAGGCGGCCTCCATGTCACCGCCGGTGACGGCGAGGGTCAGTTGCCCGTAGGGAATGTCTTTGATGCGGTCGATACGACCGGCGAGGATGCTGTAGTCCACACCCGTGTCGCGGGCGACGGTACCCAGCAGCGGCGCGTAGGTCGCTTCGCCCTGGAACGTCAGGCGCACGATGCGCCCCGGTACATGGGCGAAGTCATCGCGCTGTTCGCCTTCGTCGACTTGCTCGGATTCCTGCACGAAGCGCTTGGTGGTCGGGTGCTTGGGGTGCAGGAATACGTCGGCGACGGTGCCTTGCTCGACGATCACGCCGGCGTCCATCACGGCCACGTGGTCGCACACGCGGCGGATCACGTCCATTTCATGGGTGATCAGCACGATGGTCAGCTTCAGCTCGCGGTTGATCTCGGCCAGCAGTTGCAGGACCGAGGCCGTGGTCTGCGGGTCGAGGGCGCTGGTGGCTTCGTCGCATAGCAGGATTTTCGGCTTGGTGGCCAGGGCGCGGGCAATGCCGACGCGCTGCTTCTGGCCGCCAGACAACTGCGCCGGGTACTTCTTGGCATGGTCGGACAGGCCGACCCGCGCCAGCAATTCGGCCACGCGCAGGTCGATTTCCTTGCGGGAAAGTTCGCCCGCGAGGGTCAGCGGCAGCGCCACGTTGTCGGCAACGGTCTTGGATGCCAGCAGGTTGAAGTGCTGGAAGATCATCCCGACCTGTTGCCGGAAACGGCGCAGGCCGTTGGCGTCGAGGGCGGTGACTTCTTCGTCATCGACCTTGATCTGGCCGCCGCTGGGTTGCTCCAGGCGGTTGATCAGACGCAGCAAAGTACTTTTTCCCGCACCGGAATGGCCGATCAGACCAAACACCTGGCCATTTTCGACGCGCAGGTTGGTGGGATGCAGTGCGGGGATATCCTTACCGGCGACCCGGTAGGTTTTATGGACGTTATGAAACTCGATCACGTAGCGAACCTTGTGGGGCGCATTAAAAAGGGATCAGCGGTTAGCCGGGCGCGCATTTTAGCCTGTCCGTATAGCGTTTCTTAGCATTTATTTCTCATCCGACCAGCGATTTGGCAATAACGCGATCAAAGGTCATAAAAAAGGAACGGTACAAAACCGTGTCAGTCACTACATAAGCAACTCGAAACTCCCAGGTGCCGTGCCTGGGGTTTTGCTCAAGAAGAGCCGGGGATCGCTCTGGCCTACGCAAACGAGGAGTTTTTGTCTGATGAGTACTAAAAAGCCAGTTACCCCGCCCAAGAGCGAACTTGCGGGCACCGACACTCTGGACCGTGGCAACACCAACGCCAAGCTGCAAAGTCTGGAAACATTCCGCTCCGACGCGACGGGCCAGGCACTGCGCACCAACCAGGGCGTGAAGGTTTCCGATAACCAGAACAGCTTGAAGGTCGGCTCCCGTGGCCCATCGCTGCTGGAAGACTTCATCATGCGTGAAAAAATCACGCACTTTGACCATGAGCGGATCCCGGAACGTATCGTTCATGCTCGGGGTACCGGTGCCCATGGTTATTTCCAGACCTACGAAAACCACTCGGCGCTGACCAAGGCCGGATTCCTGCGTAACCCCGAACACAAAACCCCGGTATTTGCGCGTTTCTCTACGGTGCAGGGCCCTCGCGGCTCGGGTGATACCGTGCGTGACGTGCGTGGCTTTGCCGTGAAGTTCTTCACCGATGAGGGCAACTTCGACCTGGTGGGTAACAACATGCCGGTGTTTTTCATTCAGGACGCGATCAAGTTTCCTGACTTCGTGCATGCGGTAAAACCTGAGCCCCACAACGAGATTCCTACCGGCGGCTCAGCCCACGATACGTTCTGGGATTTTGTCTCGCTGCAGCCGGAGTCGGCGCACATGGTGATCTGGGCCATGTCTGATCGGGCCATTCCAAAAAGCCTACGGACCATGCAGGGGTTTGGCGTGCACACCTTCCGCCTGGTGAACGCCGAGGGCAAATCCAACTTCGTCAAATTCCACTGGCGGCCTACCGTCGGCACCTGCTCCCTGGTGTGGGACGAGGCGCAGAAGCTGGCGGGCAAAGACACGGACTTCCACCGTCGTGACCTGTGGGAATCCATTGAAAGTGGCGATTACCCGGAGTGGGAATTGGGCGTGCAGATCATCGCCGAAGAGGACGAGCATAAGTTCGACTTCGATATTCTCGACCCGACCAAGCTGATCCCCGAAGAGCTGGTGCCGATCACGCCGTTGGGCAAAATGGTGCTCAACCGCAACCCGGACAACTACTTTGCCGAGACCGAGCAAGTGGCGTTCTGCCCGGGGCATATCGTGCCGGGCATCGACTTCTCCAATGACCCGCTGCTGCAAGGCCGTCTGTTTTCCTACACCGATACGCAGATCAGCCGACTCGGCGGGCCGAACTTTCACGAGTTGCCGATCAACCGTCCGGTAGCGCCGTTCCATAACGGCCAGCGCGATGCCATGCACCGCACCACCATCGACAAGGGCCGCGCGTCCTACGAGCCGAAATCGATTGATGGCGGCTGGCCGAAAGAAACTCCGCCTGCGGCGCAGGACGGTGGTTTTGAGACGTATCCGGAGCGCATTGATGCCCACAAGATCCGAGAGCGCAGCGAGTCGTTCGGTGATCACTTCTCCCAGGCGCGCTTGTTTTTCCGCAGCATGAGCAAGCACGAGCAGGAGCACATCATCGCCGCCTACAGTTTTGAACTGGGCAAGGTGGAGCGTGAGTTTATTCGCGCTCGCCAGGTGAACGAGATCCTCGCCAACATCGACTTGGAACTGGCCAAGCGTGTGGCGCAGAACCTGGGCTTGCCAGCACCGACTAAAGGTACGGTGCCAGAGCGCAAGACGTCTCCGGAACGCTCGCCAGCGTTGAGCCAGGCCAATTTGCTGTCGGGTGATATCAAGACCCGCAAGGTGGCGATTCTGGCGGCGAACGGTGTTGATGGTGCGGCGATTGATGCCTTGAAGAAGGCGCTTGAGGCCGCAGGTGCGCATGCGAAGTTGCTGGGGCCTACCTCGGCGCCGGTAACGACGGCGGATGGCAAGAGCCTGTCGGTGGATGCTTCCATGGAAGGCTTGCCTTCGGTGGCGTTCGATGCGGTGTTTGTGCCGGGTGGCGCCAAGTCGGTTCAGGCGTTGAGCGCTGATGGTGTGGCGTTGCATTACCTGCTGGAGGCGTACAAGCACCTCAAGGCAATTGCCCTGGCCGGGGAGGCGAAGCAGTTGCTGGATGTGCTGAAGCTTGAGGCGGATGCGGGCTTGATTGTGGGCGGCGACGCGAAGGCGTTTAAGGCGTTCTTTGCGGCGATTGCCCAGCATCGGGTCTGGGATCGGGAGCCGAAGGCTAAAGCTGTTCCGGCTTAAGCTATTGGTTGTTTGTTAGACCGCTTTCGCGAGCAAGCCCGCTCCCACATTTGACCGCATTCCAAAGTTGGAACTCGGTTAA
>NZ_JBSVWQ010000321.1:0-5168 GCF_054071215.1 Pseudomonas sp. SDO5522_S412
AGTCGCCGAATGAGCTAACTGATCCACCGCATTCGCGAGCAAGCCCGCTCCCACATTTTAATTGCGTTTACAGCTTAAAACGGCGCGGGGCACTCGAAGCGCAGACGCTCGCCGCTCTGGGGATGGGTGAAGCTCAGCATGCTGGCGTGCAGACACAGCCGTGGCCAGGCAGCCAAGGCCTGTTCGTGGGCATACAAGCCATCGCCCAGCAACGGATGCCCGATGGACAGCATATGCACGCGCAGTTGATGGGAGCGGCCGGTGATCGGCGTCAGCTCAACCCGGCACCAGTCGCCGCAACGCTCCAGGACTTTCCAGAAGGTCAGCGCGTTCTTGCCGAACTCGTGGTCCACCACGTGCCGTGGCTTGGTCGGCGGGTCGTAGCGCAAGGGCAAGTCGATGCTGCCGCTGTCCAGTTCCGGTTGGCCCCAGCAGAGTGCGGTGTAGGCCTTTTCGGTTTCCCGGTCATGAAACTGGCGGGACAGTTCACGGTGGGTATCCGCGTCTCGGGCCAGCAGGATGATCCCGGACGTTTCCCAGTCCAGGCGATGGACGATGCGGGCTTCGGGGTAGCCGTTTTCCTGCAGGCGGGTGATCAGGCAGTCCTTGTTGTCGTCGGCGCGACCGGGCACCGAGAGCAGCAGGGTAGGCTTGTTCACCACCAGGACAGCAGCGTCCTGATGAAGGATATGGACATTGGACAACGGCATTAAAACAGCCTCGTAACAAACGCCAACGGCGGCTCGCTCACCCGGCCCCGTGAGGGGAGCCAGGTAACCGAGCCGCCGTGGCGACCGCCTTTTCGATCAACGATCAGGCAGGGTGATATTGAGTTCCAGAATCGAGCAGCTGCCGTCATTTTCCAGGGCGACATGCACGTCATCGTTACCGATGTTGACGTACTTGCGGATCACTTCCACCAGTTCCTTCTGCAGGGCTGGCAGGTAATCCGGGGTGCTGCGTTGGCCGCGTTCGTGCGCCACGATGATCTGTAGACGCTCTTTCGCTACCGACGCGGTACTTGGCTTTTTGTTGGCGCGAAAGAAGTCGAGAAATTTCATTGTTTAGTTGCCTCCAAAGATACGCTCGAAGAATCCCTTCTTCTTAACATCGAGGAAGCGATGTTCCACGGTCTTGCCCAGCAAGCGATCTACCGCATCGCTGTACGCCTGGCCGGCGTCGCTCTGGTCGTCAAGAATCACCGGCACACCTTGGTTGGATGCCTTCAGGACGGCCTGGGATTCCGGGATCACACCCAGCAGGGTCACGGCGAGGATTTCCTTCACGTCTTCAACGCCGAGCATTTCGCCATTGCTGACGCGCTCAGGGTTGTAGCGGGTCAGCAGCAGGTGTTCCTTGATCGGATCTTCACCTTTCTCGGCGCGCTGGGACTTGCTGGCCAGCAGGCCGAGCATGCGGTCCGAGTCACGTACCGAGGAGACTTCAGGGTTGGTCACGACGATGGCTTCGTCGGCGAAGTACATCGCCAGGTGAGCGCCGGTCTCGATACCCGCCGGGGAATCGCACACCACGTATTCGAAGGTTTCCTTCAGTTCGGCGAGGACCTTGCCCACGCCTTCCTTGGTCAGCGCGTCTTTGTCGCGGGTCTGGCTGGCGGCCAGTACATACAGGTTCTCAAGGCGCTTGTCCTTGATCAGTGCCTGTTGCAGGTTGGCTTCGCCATTGACGACGTTGACGAAGTCGTAAACCACGCGGCGTTCACAGCCCATGATCAGGTCGAGGTTACGCAAGCCGACGTCGAAGTCGACGATAACTGTCTTGTGGCCGCGCAGAGCGAGGCCGGTACCGATAGCGGCGCTGGTGGTGGTCTTACCCACACCACCCTTGCCGGATGTAACCACGAGAATCTTGGCCAAGGTGTTTCACCCCTAAGGAAAAAGGACTTTTTAGTCCCTGAAAAACATCTCTTGTCACTCGCTGCAGGCGGGCAGCTCTTGTAGGAGAAAGCACGGTTTGCCTGGGCAAACCCCACCTTAAAATTATTCCTACACAAGTTTTGCCGTTTTCGCTGTGCTATCAGAGTCCAGAGATGCTTGGAAAATGCGGCAGTATCCGTTAAAGACGAACGATGTTCAACACATCGCCCGACAGGCTGACTTGTACCCCGGCCCCCCACAGCGGATCGCGGCGCAAATCTTCCGAAACCTTGTACTGGCCTGCGATGGACACTAGCTCAGCGGTCAACTGCTGGCAAAAAATACGGGCCTTGGTGTCACCTTTTATGCCGGCCAGGGCACGACCACGCATGGGGCCGTATACATGGATGTTTCCATCGGCGAGAAGTTCCGCCCCCGGGCTGACCGGGGCGATGACGACAAGGTCGCCACCCTGGGCGTAAATCTGCTGCCCGCCCCGTACGGGAGAGGTGATGATCTTTGTCGGCTTGATCGTCGGCTCCGGCGGTTTCTCAGGTTTTTTCTTCTCTTCGCCGACCAACGGGTCGAGCGGACGCTCGCGGGCACCCGACGGCGGCAGTACTGGCAGTTCAATGGCGATTGCCGCGGCGATGTCTTCGATACGGCTGGCACGGATCGCCAGGGTGCGCAGGCCATGCTGGCGGCACACGCGCATCAGCCCGGGCAGGTCGACCGCGCCCTGGCCGGCCGGGAGCTTGTCCAGGGCCAGCACCAGCGGTGCATTGTTGAAGAAGTTCGGCGCCAGGGCGACCTTGGCGGCGAGCTGGCGGTCCAGGGCATCAAGGTCGTTGCGGGCCAGTTCCAGCACGGTAATGGCGAGCATGCTGCCTTTCAACTGGAACACGGGATCTTGGTCTAGCGGTTCGGTTTGGCTCATGGTCGGCAAAGCGGCTTGTCACGAAAAGTGTCGAGACTTATAACGAGAACATCCGCTAGCCGCAAGCCGGGTCGAACCGTTGTAGAATGCGCGGCCGTTGTCTTTACCGGAATCTTGAATGGATCGCCCGCGTTTTCGAGCTGTATTTTTTCATCCGCGCTTCTGGCTGTTATGGCTGGGGCTGGGTTTGCTGTGGCTGATTGTGCAGTTGCCGTACCGGGCTTTACTGGGGATTGGCCGTGCCTTGGGGGCGGGAATGTACCGGGTGGCCGGTGAACGTCGACGTATCGCCGCACGAAACCTGGAACTGTGCTTCCCGGAAAAGTCCGCTAAAGAGCGTAAACATTTGCTCAAGGAAAACTTTGCCTCCACCGGCATCGCGTTCTTCGAGATGGCCATGAGCTGGTGGTGGTCCAAGCCGCGCCTGGCGCGCCTGGCCCATGTCGAAGGGCTGGAGCACCTCAAGCAGGCGCAACTGGAAGGCAAGGGCGTGATCCTCATGGCCCTGCATTTCACCACCCTGGAAATCGGCGCCGCCTTGCTCGGGCAGAAGCACACCATCGACGGCATGTACCGCGAGCACGGCAACCCCTTGTTCGATTTCGTCCAGCGCCGTGGCCGCGAGCGGCACAACCTCGACTCCCTGGCCGTAGAGCGCGAAGACGTGCGCGGCATGCTCAAGCTGCTGCGGGCCGGTCGTGCGATCTGGTACGCACCGGACCAGGACTACGGCGCCAAGCAAAGTATCTTCGTGCCGCTGTTCGGTATTCAGGCCGCCACCGTCACTGCCACCAGCAAGTTCGCACGCCTGGGCAAGGCTCTGGTGGTGCCGTTCACCCAGGAGCGCCTGGCCGACGGCAGCGGTTATCGCCTGGTGATCCATCCGCCGCTGACCGACTTCCCGGGTGAATCCGACGAGATCGATTGCCTGCGCATCAACCTGTGGGTCGAAGCCTCCGTGCGCGAATGCCCCGAGCAATACCTGTGGACGCACCGCCGCTTCAAGAGCCGGCCGCCAGGTGAACCTAAACTGTATGAAAAACGCCGCCGTTGATCTGAAGTCCCCAAGCACCATGGAGTGATGCAATGCGCCCAGCTGAACCGGTCACAGGCTTGATTCTTTCCGGCGGCGGGGCGCGGGCCGCCTATCAGGTGGGGGTACTGGCGGCGATAGCCGAGCTGTTGCCGCCGGGCGCGGCCAATCCGTTTCCGGTGATCGTCGGCACCTCGGCCGGGGCGATCAATGCAGTGAGCCTGGCCAGTGGCGCCATGGACTTTACCGCCGCCATCCAGCGCCTGACCGCCTTCTGGCAGGGCTTTCGCAGCCACCTGGTGCTGCGCAGCGACTGGCCCGGGGTGATCAGCCAGGCCAGTCGATTCCTTATCCACAGCCTGCTGGGGATGGGGGCGCAGGTGCCAGTGGCGCTGCTCAACAGTTCGCCGCTGCGGGACTTGTTGCGCGACAAACTGCACCTGGAAGGGATCGCGCAGTCGATCCGCGAGAAACACCTTCATGCTGTGGCGGTGACCGCGTTCGGGTACGAGTCCGGGCAAGCCGTGACCTTCTATCAGGGCGGCGGCACCATCGATGCCTGGTTGCGGCATCGGCGCATCGGCATTCCCACCCAATTGACCGTTGAACACTTGCTGGCCAGCTCGGCGATTCCGTTGCTGTTTGCGCCGGTCAAACTCGGGCAGGAATATTTTGGTGACGGGGCGGTGCGCCAGTCGGCGCCGATCAGTCCTGCGTTGCACCTGGGCGCCAGCCGCGTGCTGGTGGTGGGGGTCAGTGGCAACCCGCGTGGCAACGATCCATCGAACCCGGCGCGCACCTTCACCGGCCAGGAGCCGACGTTGGCGCAGATCGGCGGGCACATGCTCAACAGCACGTTCATCGACAGCCTGGAAAGCGATATCGAATTGCTCGAGCGCCTGAACCAGTTCAGCCACGTGTTGCCGGCCAACGCGGCGATACAAGGTTTGGCGCCAGTGGAAGTATTGGTGATCGCTCCCAGTCAGCCAATCGACGAAATCGCGGCACGTCACCGCCAGGAATTGCCGGCGGCATTGCGCCTGTTTCTGCGCGGGCCGGGGGCGACCAAAACCAGTGGCGCGGGGGTGCTCAGCTACCTGCTGTTCGAGGCGGGGTATTGCAGCGAATTGATCGAATTGGGAAGGCGGGATGCGCTGGCCAAGCGCGAAGAGTTGCAGCGGTTCCTGGGCCTGACACCGGACTGAATGTGGGAGCGGGCTTGTGTGGGAGCTGGCTTGCTCGCGAATGCGGTGTGTCAGTCGCCAGATGTATTGACTGACCCACCGTATTCGCGAGCAAGCCCGCTCCCACATAAACCCGA
>NZ_JBSVWQ010000322.1:0-5162 GCF_054071215.1 Pseudomonas sp. SDO5522_S412
GGGCTTGCTCGCGAATGCGGTGTGTCAGTCAATGCATATGGCGACTGATGCACCGCATTCGCGAGCAAGCCCGCTCCCACATGTGTCCGGTGGTGTTCGTTAGATCGGGTTTGGGCAATCGATGAAGAGGTGTTCGAGGGCGAAACGTCGCGCCAGGTAATCACCCAACGCCTGTACACCATACCGTTCGGTGGCGTGATGCCCGGCCGCTATGAAGCTGATGTCGTTTTCCCGGGCGCTGTGGAAGGTCTGCTCCGAGGCTTCGCCGCTCAGGTACAGGTCAACCCCGGCGAGCACCGCCTGGTCGATATAGCCCTGGCCACCACCGGTGCACCAGCCCACGCGGCGGATCATCTCGCTGCCTTCGATCAGCAGCGGCTCGCGGCCCATGGCTTCCTGCACGCGGCGGGCAAAATCACGGGGCGACGCCGGCTCGGCCAGGGAGCCCACCAGGCCGACGACCTTGAGGTTGTCCGGGTCCAGCGGGCCTTCGACGGTGATGTCCAGTTGCCGGGCCAGTTGCACGTTGTTGCCGACCTCAGGGTGCAGGTCCAGCGGCAAGTGATAGGCCAGCAGGCTGATGTCGTGCTTGAGCAGGGTTTTCAGGCGGCGCTGCTTCATGCCGGTGATGCACGGGCTTTCGCCTTTCCAGAAATAACCGTGGTGCACCAGCACCAGGTCGGCCTGGGCTTCGACCGCCGCGTCCAGCAATGCCTGGCTGGCGGTCACGCCGCTGACGATGCGCAGCACTTGCGGTCGGCCCTCGACCTGCAGGCCGTTGGGGCAGTAATCGGCGATTTTGGCACTATTAAGGTAGCGGTCCGCTTCCTCGACTAAGGTGCTCAGGGCAACGGCCATAAAAGACTCCTAAATATCCCGTTCAGAGGCGCTCACGGCCTCGTATAATGCGCGACATTATGGGCGCTCTCCCGCCCCCTGCAACCTGTCAGGATTTTTCTTAATGCTCAAGGCACTGCGTTTTTTTGGATGGCCATTGTTGGCTGGCGTGCTGATCGCGATGCTGATTATTCAGCGTTATCCACAACTGGTCGGCCTGCCGACCCTTGATGTCAACCTGCAACAGGCACCGCAAACCAGCGCGGTGGTACAAGGCCCGGTGACTTACGCCGATGCGGTGGTGATCGCCGCGCCCGCCGTGGTCAACCTGTACACCACCAAGGTCATCAACAAACCGGCGCACCCGCTGTTTGAAGACCCACAGTTTCGTCGCTATTTCGGCGACAACTCGCCCAAGCAGCGGCGCATGGAATCCAGCCTCGGCTCCGGCGTGATCATGAGCCCGGAAGGCTACATCCTCACCAACAACCACGTGACCACCGGCGCCGACCAGATTGTGGTGGCCCTGCGTGATGGCCGGGAAACCCTGGCCCGCGTGGTCGGCAGCGACCCGGAAACCGACCTCGCGGTGCTGAAAATCGATTTGAAAGGCCTGCCCTCGATCACCATCGGGCGCTCCGAAGGGCTGCGCGTAGGTGACGTGGCGCTGGCCATCGGCAACCCCTTCGGCGTCGGCCAGACCGTGACCATGGGCATCATCAGCGCCACCGGGCGTAACCAGTTGGGCCTCAACAGCTACGAAGACTTCATCCAGACCGACGCGGCGATCAACCCGGGCAACTCCGGCGGCGCGCTGGTGGATGCCAACGGCAACCTGACCGGCATCAACACCGCGATCTTCTCCAAGTCCGGCGGCTCCCAGGGCATCGGTTTCGCGATTCCGGTGAAGCTGGCCACTGAAGTGATGAAGTCGATCATCGAGCATGGCCAGGTGATTCGTGGCTGGCTGGGGATTGAAGTCCAGCCGCTGACCAAGGAACTGGCCGAGTCGTTTGGCCTGACCGGACGCCCTGGCATCGTGGTCGCCGGGATCTTCCGCGACGGCCCGGCGCAGAAAGCCGGCCTGCAACTGGGGGATGTGATCCTCAGCATCGACGGCGAGCCGGCCGGGGATGGTCGCAAGTCGATGAACCAGGTGGCGCGGATCAAACCCACCGACAAGGTGGCGATCCAGGTGATGCGCAATGGCAAGGAAATCAAGCTGTCGGCGGAAATCGGCCTGCGTCCGCCGCCTGCACCGGTGAAAGAAGAGGAATAACGGCTTCGGGAGCCCGTTCGCGGGCTCCTGTTACCTAATATTTCAAAAGAAATTCATTCTCATTAGTCATGTTATATTGTTTCAATATCGCTATTGGAACGCTCTATCATGCCGTCTCGAAGATTTGCCCCGCTGGCGGGAATCGCCCTGGGTTTGCTGGTGGACCCGGCCTACGCCGAAGACACCGCCACCCTTGAACTGGAAGCCACCCGCATCACCAGCGAGGCGTACGAATCAGCCACCGGCCCGGTCAAGGGCTATCGCGCTACCCGCTCCGCCAGCGCCACAAAAACCGACACCGCCTTGCGGGATATCCCACAGTCCATCAGCGTGATTCCCGCCTCGGTACTCAACGACCTGGGCAGCACCAACGTCGAACGTGCCCTTGAGTTTGCCGGCGGCGTGTCCAAACAGAACAACTTCGGCGGCCTGACGCTCTACGAATACAGCGTTCGCGGCTTCACCACGTCAGAGTTTTACGTGGACGGTTTCAGCGCCAACCGCGGTTACCCGAGCACGCCGGACGCGGCCAACATCGAGCGCATCGAGGTGCTCAAAGGCCCCGCCGCCAGCCTGTATGGCCGTGGTGACCCAGGCGGCACGGTGAATATCGTCAGCAAAAAGCCGCAGCCCGAGGCCTTCACCACACTGCAGACCAGCGCCGGCAGTTGGGACCGCTACCGCACCGCGCTGGACGTGAACACGCCGCTGGACAGCGAGGGCAACGTGTTATCGCGGGTCAACCTGGCGGTGGAAGACAACCACAGCTTCCGCGACCACGTTGAGGCCAGGCGGGTCTTCGTCGCGCCCTCCATCAGTTGGCAACTGGACCCGGACACACACCTGCTGGTGGAAAGTGAATTCGTGCGTCACCGCTCCACTTTCGACCGCGGCATCGTTGCGCCCAACAACCGCTGGAGCGGCGTCTCCCGCTCGACCTTTCTCGGCGAGCCCGACGACGGCGATATCCGCAACCACAACAACCGCCTGCAAGCCAGCCTCGAGCATCACCTCAACGATGCCTGGCAACTGCGCCTGGCCAGCCATTACAAACAAGGCAGCCTGTGGGGCAACGCCTCGGAAAACCGCCTGCTGGATGCCGATGGCCACACCCTCAGCCGCCGCTACCGCGAGCGCTCCACCGGTTGGCATGACAGCATCACCCAGCTCGAACTGCGCGGTCGGTTCGACATCGGCAGTTGGCAGCACGAATTGCTGATCGGCACCGAGTACGAGGACTACCGCAAGAAAGAACGGGTGACCGCCATCGCCGGCGGCGATTACGCCATCGACATCTATGACCCGGTCTATGGCCAGCCCAAACCGAACGGCAAGCGCTCCGGCACTGACTTTTTCGAACAGGTGAAAAGCCAGGCGCTGAACCTGCAGGACCAGATCATCTTCACCGACCGCCTGCGCGGGATGATCGGCGCGCGGTTCGAACACTTCGAGCAGCGCACCGACGACTTCAGCCGCAACCATGCCAAAAGCCGGCAGACCCACGACGCCCTGACCCAACGCGCCGGCTTGCTCTACCAACTGACACCTGAAGTGGGCCTGTTCGCCAACGCCTCCACCTCGTTCAAACCCAACAATGGCCTGGACGCCGGCGGCAAATCCTTCAAGCCGGAAGAAGGCGTGGGGTATGAAATCGGGATCAAGAGCGAGCTGTTCGACGACCGCCTGAGCACCACCCTCGCCGCCTTCCATATCGAGAAAGAAAATGTCCTGGCCCTGGACCCGGCTACCGACACACAGCGCGCCATGGGCAAGGCCCGCAGCCAGGGTTTTGACCTGCAACTGACCGGCCAGGTGACTGACGCCGTACGGGTGATCGGCGCCTTTGCCTACATCGACGCCGAAGTGACCAAAGGCGACAAAGCCATCCCCACTGGCAGCCGGATTCTCGGCGTAGCCAAACGTAGCGGCAGCTTGCTCGGGGTGTATGAATTCCAGGACGGCCTGCTGCGCGGCTCCGACCTCGGTGCGGCCTTTACCTACGTCGGCGACCGCTCCGGTGAAGCCGGGGGCCGCTTTGAATTACCGGCCTACCACACCGTCGATTTACTGGCCCATTACAAGGCTAGCGACAACGTCACCGTGGGCCTGAACCTCAACAACCTGTTCGATGAAAAGTACTACGAGCGCTCCTACAGCAACTACTGGGTCAATCCCGGCGAGCCGCGCAACTTCACCGTCAGCCTGACCCTCAACCTGTAAAAGGACGTCACCATGCAAGCCTTCAAATCCCTGGCCGTGCTCGGCCTGCTGTTTGCCACCCAAGTCTCGGCCCACGGACTGTGGACCGAACAACGGCGCGGCAATATCGAAGTGATCTACGGCCACGGCGCCGAAGACAACGCGTTCAAGGCGCAGAAAATCAGCGGCGCCTGGGCTTATGACGCCAGCGGCAAAATGATCCCGGTGACCGTGGAACGTCTGCCCGACCATGCGCGCCTGAAGCCGCTCAAATCGCCGGCTGTACTGGCGGTCGCCCTGGATAACGGGATGTGGTCACAGACGCCTGACAAGAAGTGGATCAACGAGGGCCGCAGCAAGGTGCCGGGGGCGATTGAGTCGACCCAGACCTTCAAGTACAGCCTGGCGATCTACCAGCCGGGGGCGAAGGTGCCGAAGCTGGATCAGATCAAGCTACTGATCTTGCCGGAAGTTGATCCGCTGACGGTCGGCCCGGGTAAATCACTGCCGGTACGGGTGCTGCTGGATGGCAAGCCGGCGGCTGGGGTCAAGCTGATCGGAGACTATCGCAACGCACCGAACACCCTGAGCACCGAGACCGATAAAGACGGTCGCGCCCAGGTGCTGGTGAGAAATGAAGGATTGAATGTGATTGCGGCGCAGGTGGAAATCCCGCTCAAAGACAATGCTGATGTCGCGACTCGCGGACTGTTCAGTTCCCTGACTTTCCTGGGCGAGCCGCATCACGAGTAACCCCGCAAATCCAAAGTGGGCACAGTCAATGTGGGAGCGGGCTTGCTCGCGAAAGCGGTGTTTCAGTCGCCATCTTCATTAACTGACCCACCGT
>NZ_JBSVWQ010000323.1:0-5148 GCF_054071215.1 Pseudomonas sp. SDO5522_S412
TCAGTTGACACATCTGGAACTGACCCACCGCATTCGCGAGCAAGCCCGCTCCCACATTTTGATCGGTGTCGTTAGATAGATCAGATAATAAAAAAGAGATTTCCTTATGTCCGAAATACTCTGGCAACCCTCCCCCGAACGCATCCACAACACCCGGATGGATCAGTTCCGGCGCTTCATCAATGATCGCCATGCCTTGCAGATCAGCGACTACCCGGCCCTGCACCAGTGGAGCATCGACCAGCGCCCGGACTTCTGGCAGTCGATTGTCGAGTTCTTCGACGTGCAGTTCCGCACGCCGCCCAGCGCGGTGCTGATCGAAGACGCCGAGATGCCCAGCGCCCAGTGGTTTCCCGGCGCTACCCTGAACTTTGCCGAACACCTGCTGCGCCGCCGCGACGATCACCCCGCCGTGGTCGCGATCAGCGAAGACGGCCAGCGCGAGCAACTGACCTACGCCGAACTGGCCCGCCATGTCGCCGGCCTGCAGCGCAGCCTGCGGGCGGCCGGCGTGGGCGTGGGGGACCGGGTGGCCGCGTGCATGCCCAACACCTGGCAAACCCTGGTGGGCATGCTCGCCACCACCAGCCTCGGCGCCATCTGGTCGTGCTCCTCGCCGGACTTCGGCACCCAGGGCGTGATCGACCGCTTCGGCCAGATCGAACCCAAGGTGCTGATCACCTGCGCCGGTTACCGCTACGCCGGCAAGGTCATCGACCAAAGCAGCAAGCTCAATGAAATCCTCGAACGGCTGCCGTCCCTGCAACAATTGATCATCGTGCCGTATGCCCGCCCGCAAGCCCGGCCCGAGGATTATCAGACCCGGGCCCACGTCGCACTCTGGGACGACTTCTACAGCCCCGGCGGTGAGCCCGATTTCGTCGCCGTGCCCTTCGATCATCCGCTGTACATCCTCTATTCCAGCGGCACTACCGGCGTGCCCAAGTGCATCATCCACGGCACCGGCGGCGTATTGCTCACCCACCTCAAGGAACACGGCCTGCACGCCGACCTGTCGCGGGACGACTGCCTGTTCTACTACACCACCTGTGGCTGGATGATGTGGAACTGGCTGGTGTCGGTACTGGCCATCGGCGCCACGGCGGTGCTGTATGACGGCTCGCCGTTTCACCCCGGGCCGGAACGCCTGATGGACCTGATCGACCAGGAAAAAATCAGCGTGTTCGGCACCAGCCCCAAGTTCCTCGCCACCCTGGAGAAGGCCGGGCTGCAACCGCGGCTGAGCCATGACCTGGGCAGCCTCAAGGGCCTGATTTCTACCGGCTCGCCGCTGTCGCCCCAGAGCTACGACTACGTGTACCGCGAGATCAAGCCCGAGCTGTGCCTGTCGTCGATGTCGGGCGGCACCGACATCGTGTCCTGCTTCGTGATCGGCAACCCGGTGCTGCCGGTGCGCCGTGGCGAGATGCAGTGCAAGAGCCTGGCAATGGCTATCGAAGTTTGGGACGACCAGGGCCACCCGCTGGTGGGCGAAAAAGGCGAACTGGTGTGCACCCGGCACTTCCCGGCAATGCCCATCGGCCTGTGGAATGACCCGCATCAGGAAAAACTGCGGGCTTCGTATTTCAGCCAGTTCCCCGGCGTGTGGGCCCAGGGCGACTACGCCGAACAGCGGCCCAATGGCAGCCTGCTGATCCATGGCCGCTCGGATGCGGTGCTCAACCCCGGAGGGGTGCGCATCGGCACCGCGGAGATCTATCGCCAAGTGGAAAAAGTGCCTCAGGTCCTGGAAAGCCTGGCCATCGGCCAACGCTGGCAGGATGACGTGCGAGTGGTGCTGTTTGTGCGCCTCAACGATGGCATCGAACTGGACGACGGCCTGGAGCAGCAGATCCGCCAGGTGATCCGCGCCAACACCACGTCGCGCCACGTGCCGGCGAAGATCCTCGCGGTGACGGATATCCCGCGCACCATCAGCGGCAAGATCGTCGAGCTGGCGGTGCGCAACGTGGTGCATGGGGAGGCGGTCAAGAACACCGACGCACTGGCCAACCCCGAAGCGCTGGAGCAATTTCGTGATCGCCGGGAGCTGGCAGAAAGATGAAACGTTTTAGCCTTTAAGCACTCATTTGAAGACAAACCCCTCAAGCATGCTATTTTTCGAGGGTGGAAAGCCGATCACTCCTCACGGGATAATCGGCTTTTGTCATTCTTCAAGCGTTACGCGCAGGGCATTTACATGAACGTATCACCCACCGGCAGCGAGGCCGCAGCACTGATTGCGCGGCTGGACTGGGCACGAAGCCCCCTCGGTGACGCCATTGATTGGCCGCAAAGTCTCCGTACCGCCGTCGACATCGTGATCCATTCACCGATGCCGATGCTGTTGCTGTGGGGCGCCGAACTCACCCAGATCTACAACGATGGCTTCGCGATGCTGGCCGGCAACAAGCACCCGGCCGCCTTCGGCCAACCGGCTGACCTGATCTGGCCTGAGCTCAAGCCGTTTACCGACCCGATCTACAGCGCCGTCCTCATGGGCCAGGTGCGCACCTTCACCGAGCAGCGTTTCGTCCTGCAGCGCAACGACCGCGACACCGAGATCTGGCTCGACCTGACCTACAGCCCGATCCGCGACGAGCGTGGCGAGGTCGCCGGGATCCTGATCACCGCCATCGAAACCAACGAGCGCCGGCGCATCGCCCTGGAACTGCAGCAGCGCACCGAGAACAGCCTCAAGGCCCAGCGCAACACCGAGCAACGCCTGCAGCTGGCCCTGGCCGCCACCGATGCCGTGGGCACCTGGGACTGGGATATCGGCGAAGACCGCTTTATCGCCGACGCCCATTTCGCCCAATTGCACGGTGTTGACCCGTGCGACGCCGACCTGCTGCCCATCAGCGACTACCTGCAAGGCGTGCACCCCGAAGACCGTGGCATGGTGGCCCGCAGCATCAAGCACTGCATCACCCACGGCACCGAGTACGCCGAGGAATACCGCCTGCAGCGCGCCGACGGCGAAGTGCGCTGGGTGTTTGCCCGGGGCCGCTGCTACAAGGACCACCATGGCCGACCGGCGCGTTTTCTCGGCGCCGCCCTCGACCTGACCGAACGCAAGCACACCGAACAGGCCCTGCGCCAAAGCCAGACCGAGCTGCAACTGATCATCAACGCCATGCCGGTGCTGATCGGTTATGTCGACCACGAGCAGCGTTTTCGCCTGAACAACAGTGCCTATCTGGAATGGTACGGCATGACCCCGCAGGAGTTGTACGGCAAGAGCATCCGCGAAGTCGTGGGCGACGAAATCTATGCCGGGCGCGTCGACAAGATCGAGGCGGCGCTCAAGGGCAAGGCCTGCAGTTTCGTTACCGTCACCCCGCACCATGACGGGCGGCCACGCCACGCGCTGATGAAGTACCTGCCGCGTTTCAGCGCTGACGGTTCAGTCAACGGTTTCTATATTTTTGTGATCGACGAGACCGAGCGCAAACTGACCGAAGAAGCCCTGCGCCACCTCAACGAAAACCTCGAAGAGCGCGTCAGCCAGCGCACCCAGGCCCTGGCCGAAGCCAACCAGCGCCTGCAAAACGAGATGTTCGAGCGCGAGCGTGCCGAAGACGCCCTGCGCCATGCCCAGAAGATGGAAGCGGTCGGCCAGCTCACCGGCGGCATCGCCCATGACTTCAACAACATGCTCACCGGGATCATCGGCAGCCTGGACCTGATGCAACGCTATATCGCCGCCGGGCGCAGCGACGAGATCGGCCGTTTCACCGACGCCGCCGTATCCTCGGCTCATCGCGCCGCTGCGCTGACCCATCGCCTGCTGGCCTTCTCCCGCCGCCAATCCCTGGACCGCAAGCCGGTCGACCCGAATCAATTGGTGGCGTCCCTGGAAGACCTGTTCCGCCGCACCAAGGGCGCGCACATCGAACTCAAGGTGCAACTGGGCACCGACGTGTGGCCGGTGAACACCGACGCCAGCCAGCTGGAAAACGCTCTGCTCAACCTGGTGATCAACGCCCGCGATGCGATGCCCGACGGTGGGCAATTGTGCATCGAGACCGCCAACAGCTACCTCGACGGCACCGACATCACCACCCTGGAACCGGTCAAGGCCGGCGACTATGTGATGCTCGGCGTGAGCGACAACGGCGCAGGCATGACCGCGAAAATCCTCGCCAAGGCCTTCGACCCGTTCTTCACCACCAAGCCCATCGGCCAGGGTACTGGGCTTGGGCTGTCGATGATCTATGGGTTTGCACAGCAATCCGGCGGCCACGTGACCATCCAAAGCGAACCGGGCCAGGGCACCTGCGTGCGCCTGTACCTGCCGCGCCTGCATGGCACGGCACTGGAGCGGACCACACCCGCTACCCAGGGCGAAGCCCCGGTGGCGCTGGAAGGCGAAGCCGTGGTGGTGGTCGAGGACGACCCGGCAGTGCGGATGCTGGTGGTGAATGTGCTGGATGAACTGGGCTACACCGCACACCAGGCGGCGGATGCACGGGCGGCGCTGCCGTTGCTGGAGTCCGACTTGCGCGTGGATTTGCTGGTGACTGATGTGGGCTTGCCGGGGATGAACGGCAGGCAACTGGCGGAAATCGCCCGGCAACACCGGCCGGACCTGAAGGTGCTGTTCATGACCGGTTACGCCGAGAAAGCCGCCGAGCGCCAGGGGTTCCTGGAGGAAGGCATGGACATGGTGGCCAAGCCGTTTTCGATTGACCTGCTGGCCAACAAAATCCGCAGCATGATCAGCTCAGAGGCCTGACTTCAGGCATAATCGCGCGCCGTTTCACATCAGGACCGATCAATGAAAGCCCAAGCCCGTCACATTCTGGTGAAAACCAGTGAGGAAGCCGAACAGCTCAAGCAGCGTATTGCCAAGGGCGAAGCGTTTGATGTGTTGGCCAAGAAGTACTCCACCTGCCCTTCCGCCAAGCGCGGCGGTGATTTGGGTGAAGTGCGGCCGGGGCAGATGGTGGGGGTGATTGATGCGGTGATCTTCAAGAAGCCCGTGAAGGTGGTTCATGGGCCGATCAAGAGCAAGTTCGGGTATCACCTGGTGCAAGTGTTTTACCGCGATTGATGGCTGATCGTTCCCACGCTCCGCGTGGGAATGCCTCACCTGACGCTCTGCGTCCGCTCTTGGGACGCAGAGCGTCCCTGGCTGCATTCCCA
>NZ_JBSVWQ010000324.1:0-5118 GCF_054071215.1 Pseudomonas sp. SDO5522_S412
CGCAGCGCTCCCGCTTTTTTGGGGCCGCTACGCAGCCCAGCGGGAGCAAGCTCCCTCGCCACAAGCAAGCACCGCGGTGTTATTTGATATGACCCAGATTCGCCTCGCTCATATCCAGATCCGCCAACACCTCCCGTAGCACATCATCACCAATCTGATGGTGACGGCTCAGGCTATACAGCTCCAGACGCTGCGCCCGCAGGGCCTTGAGCCGCAACTTGCGCTCCAGTTGATCCATCTGCAACGCCAGCGCCTGGGCTTCGGCCGAATCGTTGAACACTTCCAGTTGATGACGATACTCCGACATCAACCGCGCCTTGAGCTCGGTGGCCAAGGCTGCCTGGGCGGCATCCTGGGGTGCAGCTTCAGCGGGTTCTTCGGCTTCCAGGGCATGGATAGCAGCCACGGCGGTCTTCTTCCAGGCCTCGCGCACTTCATTGTGGCGTTTCTCATCCGGGCTCTTCTCGATGCCGCGCAACAGCAGCGGCAAAGCGATGCAGGCCGCGACCAACGACAGCAGGATCACACCGGCGGCGATGAAGATCAGCAGGTCGCGCTCGGGAAAATCCTGCCCCGGCGCAAGCAGTAACGGTACCGACATCACACCCGCCAGGGTCACGGCACCGCGTACGCCACCGACGGTCAGCAACCAGCAGGACCGCGCGGTGGGCACCAGCGTCAGCTCACTTTTCCCACGAATCCGGCGCAATAAACCCGACAGTCGCCAGATGCTTTGCACCCAGATAAACCGCAACACCACCAGCACCAGGAAAATCGCGATCACGTCCAGGCAGCGATACAACAAGGTCGGCCACAGCGTCGGCTCGTGACTGACCACCGCCTTGATGATGTCAGGCAGTTGCAGGCCCAGCAGCAGAAAGATCAAGCCGTTGAACGCAAACTCCAGCAGCGACCAGACGCTGCGGTTGAGCAACCGGGTGCTGGTCTGGCGCGGCAGCAGGTCGAGCCAGCTTTGCATCATGCCCGCAGCCACCGCCGACAGGATGCCCGAGGCGCCAAGGCGTTCCGCCAGCACGTAGGCGGCGAATGGCAGCAACAACATGAACACCACGTGCGTCGCCGGGTCGTCCCAGCCCCGGGCGATCATCCAGGCACGCAGGCGGCCCACCAGCCAGCTCAACGCCACACCGACCGCCAGGCCACCCACGGCCACCAGCACAAAGGTGAGGCTCGCATCCGCCAGCGAGAACACGCCGGTCAGTGCCGCCGCCAGGGCGAACTTGAAGGTCACCAGGCCCGAGGCATCATTCATCAACGCCTCGCCCTGGAGCATGTGCATCAGTGGCGTCGGCAAGCGGTTCTGGGAAATGGCCGACACCGCCACGGCATCCGTCGGCGACAACACGGCCGCCAGGGCGAAGGCCACCGGCAGGGGAATACTCGGCAACAACCAGTGAATGAAGTAACCGGCCCCCACCACCGTAAACAGCACCAACCCCACCGCCAGCGTCAGGATCGGCCCGCGCAGGCGCCACAATTCACGCTTGGGCATGCGCCAGCCATCGGAGAACAGCAGCGGCGGCAGAAACAGGAAAAGAAACAACTCAGGGTCCAGGGCGACATGCAGCCCCAGGGTCGGCCAGGCCAGCAACGCACCGGCGGCGATCTGCACGAGTGGTAACGGCAGTGGGATCACACGCCCGACAAGGCGCGAAACGCTGACCAGCATCAGCAGGATAAGTACGGTGTAGGCGGTTTGCATAACGCGGGATTCCCAGACAATCAACTTGCAACAACACACATCAGGCAACAACTCGCCGTTGAAGTGCCATATTAGCCGCCTATGCTGCGCGATGGCCTTTGCACAAAAGTCGCACACGAGCAAAACGTAAGTGTGACGAGCGGCGCCGAAAGCCGCTGGCCATGGCATAATCCGTGACCTTTAATCTGCGTGAGCCCAAAGGGGGGCAATTCCTTGACCGCTTCAAGCAAAACGTTGCACCTTTTCGGCATCAAAGCCTGCGACACCATGAAAAAGGCGCGCACCTGGCTCGATGAGCACGCTATCCAGTATGAGTTTCATGACTACAAGACGGCCGGTATCGACCGCGAACACTTGACCCAATGGTGCAATGAGCACGGTTGGCAGGTGGTTTTGAACCGTGCGGGCACCACCTTTCGCAAACTCGAAGACGAACGCAAAGCCGATCTCGACCAAGCGAAAGCCATTGAATTGATGCTCGCGCAACCCTCGATGATCAAGCGCCCGGTGCTTGATCTCGGTGACAAAACCCTGATTGGCTTCAAGCCAGATAGCTATTCGGCGGCCCTCAAGTAGGCCAGCCCACTCCATTTCTGTAGAGGTAACAGCATGTCCAATTCCCTGTTCAGCCTGGGCTTCGGCGTCGGCACTCAGAACCGCCAAGGTGCTTGGCTGGAAGTGTTTTACGCACAACCGCTGCTCAATCCATCGGCTGAAATCATCGCGGCCATCGCGCCGATCCTCGGTTACACCGAAGGCAACCAGGCGATCACTTTCACCGTCACCCAGGCCCTGCAACTGGCTGACGCGCTCAAGGGCGTCGACGCTGCCCAAGCCGCCCTGTTGAGCCGCCTGGCTGAAAGCCACACGCCGCTGGTCGCCACCCTGCTGGCCGAAGACGCCGCACTGACCTCCACGCCTGAGGCCTACCTCAAGCTGCACCTGCTGTCCCATCGCCTGGTCAAGCCTCACGGCCTGAGCCTGGCCGGTGTGTTCCCGCAGTTGCCGAACGTGGCCTGGACCAGCCAGGGCGCAATCGACATCAATGAGCTGGCCGAGCGTCAACTGGAAGCGCGCCTGCGTGGCGACCTGCTGGAAGTGTTCTCGGTGGACAAGTTCCCGAAGATGACCGACTACGTGGTGCCGAGCGGCGTGCGTATCGCTGATGCCGCGCGCATCCGCCTGGGCGCCTACGTAGGCGAAGGCACCACCGTGATGCACGAAGGTTTCGTCAACTTCAACGCCGGTACCGAAGGCCCGGGCATGATCGAAGGCCGCGTGTCGGCTGGCGTGTTCGTCGGCAAGGGTTCGGACCTGGGCGGCGGTTGCTCCACCATGGGCACCCTGTCGGGTGGCGGCAACATCGTGATCAAGGTCGGCGAAGGCTGCCTGATCGGCGCCAACGCCGGTATCGGTATCCCGTTGGGCGACCGCAACACCGTGGAGTCGGGCCTGTACGTGACCGCCGGCACCAAGGTTGCGCTGCTGGACGAGCAGAACCAGCTGGTCAAGGTGGTCAAGGCCCGCGAGCTGGCCGGCCAACCGGACCTGCTGTTCCGCCGCAACTCCGAGACCGGTGCCGTGGAGTGCAAAACCCACAAATCGGCCATCGAACTGAACGCAGCGCTGCACGCTCACAACTAAGCAGCGACTCGATGCCACTAACGGCCCGCGCCTGACCGGTGCGGGCCGTTTATACGAGTCTTGATCACCATGCTTGTGCCCTCTCCCTGGCGCGCCGATTTTCCGGCCATCGCCACCCTGCAACGGCAAGACCAGACCTATCTGGACAACGCCGCCACCACGCAAAAACCTCAAGCCCTGCTGGACGCCATCAGCCATTACTACGCCAATGGCGCAGCCAATGTGCACCGTGCCCAGCATTTGCCGGGCGCCCACGCGACCCAGGCTTTCGAGGACAGTCGCAGCAAGGTGGCACAGTGGCTGAACGTCGGTGACGAGGGGCAAATCATCTTCACCCACGGCGCGACATCGGCTCTGAACCTCCTGGCTTATGGCCTTGAGCACCTATTCAACCCGGGCGACGAGATTGTCATCAGCGCCCTGGAGCACCACGCCAACCTGCTGCCGTGGCAGCAACTGGCCAAGCGTCGCGAGCTGGCGCTGGTGGTACTGCCGCTTGACGCTGGCGGCTTGATCGACCTGCAAGCCGCCGCCCAACTGATCGGCCCGCGCACCCGCCTGCTGGCGGTGAGCCAACTGTCCAACGTACTTGGCGCCTGGCAGCCGTTGCCGCAACTGCTGGCGCTGGCCAAGGCCCACGATGCACTGACGGTGGTCGATGGCGCCCAGGGCATCGTGCATGGTCGCCATGATATGCAGGCCCTGGGCTGCGACTTCTACGTGTTTTCCAGCCATAAACTCTATGGGCCGGACGGCGTCGGCGTGCTGTATGGCCGCACCGAAGCCCTGCATCACCTGCGCCACTGGCAGTTTGGGGGCGAGATGGTGCAGCAGGCTGATTATCAAAGCGCCAGTTTCCGCCCGGCGCCCCTCGGTTTCGAAGCCGGGACTCCGCCGATCGCCAGCGTGATCGGCCTGGGGGCAACCCTGGATTACCTGAGTTCCCTGGACCAGCAGGCGGTGACGGCTCACGAAGCCGCCCTGCACGACTACCTGTTGCGTGGCTTGCAAGCGCGCAATGGCGTGCGCTTGCTGGGGTCGCCGCACGTCGCCCTGGCCAGCTTCGTGGTGGAAGGCGTGCACAACGCCGACCTCGCCCACTTGCTGACCGAACAAGGGATTGCGGTGCGCGCCGGCCATCATTGTGCGATGCCGCTGCTCAAGCAGATGGGATTGTCGGGGGCGATTCGGGTGTCATTGGCGCTGTACAACGACTCCGATGACCTGGAGCGCTTTTTTGAAGCGCTGGATCAAGCCCTGGATATGTTGCGATGAGCTTGCCGACTGAGGCCGTTGTCGCGCTGGAAGCGTTCCAGGCAGTCGGCAGTTGGGAGCAACGAGCCCGCCTGCTGATGCAATGGGGCGAGCGGCTGCCCGCCTTGCCGGACGAAGACAAGGTAGACGTCAACCTGGTGCAGGGCTGTGAAAGCCTGGTGTGGCTGGTGGGGCGCTTGCAGGATGGACATTGGCAGTTTGCCGCCAGCAGCGATGCACGGCTGATACGCGGGCTGGTGGCGTTGTTGCTGGCGCGGGTCAACGGTGTGTCTGCCGCCGAACTGCAAGCCGTCGACTTGCCCGGCTGGTTTGAGCAACTGGGCCTGTCGCGGCAGTTATCGCCGTCGCGCAGCAATGGGTTGAATGCGGTGCTTCAGCGGATGCGGGAGTTGAGCCTTATACAAAACTAAATGTGGGAGCGGGCTTGCTCGCGAAGGCGGCGTGTCAGTCACCGGAGATGTCGACTGATACACCGC
>NZ_JBSVWQ010000325.1:0-5103 GCF_054071215.1 Pseudomonas sp. SDO5522_S412
AGTGCCAGATTTATTGACTGACCCACCGCATTCGCGAGCAAGCCCGCTCCCATACAAGCCCGCTCCTACATTTACCTCTGGCGCTTCAGGGTCTCGCTGGGCAACTCCTGAAACAACGCCCGATAACTGTTGGAAAAACGCCCCAAATGCCAGAACGACCAATTCATCGCCACCTCCGCCACGGTGGTGTCCACTGACGGCGGGCTCAACAACTCCCGCCGTGCACTGTTCAACCGGCGCAACCGCAACCACTGCGCCGGGCTCATCCCTGTATACGTCTTGAACCCGTGCTGCAACTGGCGCAACGGCACCCCGGCAATGCGCGCCAGTTGCAGCAGGTTGACGGTTTCATCCGGCACATCCGCCGCCCATTCGCCAATGCGCGCCATGATGATTCGCTCCTCGGTGCGCCGCTGCAATGAGCCCTTGTCGAGGCACACGCAGGCGTTGTCGAGGATGAACAGGCAATCGTCGAGCAACTGTTGCGTGAGGGCATCACGACTCGGCAGGTCCAGCGTCGCCGACAGCCGTGTCAGCGTGCCGCTGAGCCAGCGGCTGAACAACGGGTTTTGCAGGGAGTTGAGCGGGGCCATGAACAACCCCTCCAGCTTCGCCACATCCAGACCATGGCGCTGGACAAACTGCGGCCCGAACACCACTGCCACTTCGCGGTAGTTTTCCGGGGTGATCCAGGTGTTGCGGCTTTCGCCATTGAGCACGTACAGCGCGTTGTCGCTGCCATCGAAACAGAACGCCAGGGAACCCGGCGGCGCGTTGAAGTTCTGCTCCACCCGGGTGTTCATCCGCTCTTCGTACACCTCGACACCTTGCAGGTCGAGATAGCGGATCTGCCCGGCAAAATGCCCCGGGGACATCTGCTGGTACTGCTGCACCCAACCGGGTGTCGCACTGCATTGAGCGGCCACATCACCGGTGGTGAAGGCCTGTACGCGCAAAGCTGTTGCCTGTGTCATGGGTAACCTGGGCGCACTCTATTGGTGCGTTGTGGTTGGCGCAAAGTGGATAGATGCCGTTGGACGGCTGGCCCAAGATAGACCTCAATGCGCCGCGAGGGAAGCCCGCGGCGCAGCATCCAACCCATGACGAGGTCCTTATGAACGCCCCCTTCGATCAGCTGTCCGCCTGGCTGAAAGAACACAAGATTACCGAAGTCGAATGCGTGATCAGTGATTTGACTGGCATCGCACGCGGCAAGATTTCGCCCACCAACAAGTTCCTGCATGAGCGAGGCATGCGCCTGCCGGAAAGTGTGTTGCTGCAAACGGTAACCGGGGACTTTGTCGACGACGATATCTACTACGACCTGCTGGACCCGGCCGACATCGACATGATCTGCCGCCCGGTGTCCAACGCCACCTACGTGGTGCCATGGGCCATCGAGCCGACGGCCATCGTGATCCACGACACCTTCGACAAGCAGGGCAACCCCATCGAACTGTCGCCGCGCAACGTGCTGAAAAAGGTCCTGCAACTCTATACCGACCAGGGCTGGCAGCCGATTGTCGCGCCGGAGATGGAGTTCTACCTGACCCAGCGCTGCGAAGACCCGGACCTGCCGCTGAAGACCCCGCTGGGCCGTTCCGGTCGCGCCGAAAGTGGCCGCCAGTCGTTCTCCATCGACGCTGCCAACGAGTTCGACCCGCTGTTCGAAGACGTCTACGACTGGTGCGAAGCCCAGGGCCTGGACCTCGACACGCTGATCCATGAAGACGGCCCGGCGCAGATGGAAATCAACTTCCGCCACGGCGACGCCCTCGACCTGGCCGATCAGATCACCGTGTTCAAACGCACCCTGCGCGAGGCTGCACTCAAGCACAACGTGGCGGCCACCTTCATGGCCAAACCGGTGGCCGACGAGCCCGGCAGCGCCATGCACCTGCACCAGAGCGTGGTGGAGATCGCCACCGGCAAGCAGGTGTTTGTCGATGAGCACGGCAACAAGAGCCAACTGTTCCTCAACCACATCGGCGGCCTGCAGAAGTACATCCCCAAGCTGCTGCCGATGTTTGCGCCTAACGTCAACTCGTTCCGCCGCTTCCTGCCGGACACCTCGGCACCGGTCAACGTCGAGTGGGGCGAAGAAAACCGCACCGTCGGCCTGCGTGTACCGAGTTCCAGCCCCGACGCCATGCGCGTGGAAAACCGTCTGCCGGGCGCCGACGCCAACCCGTACCTGGCCATCGCCGCCAGCCTGCTGTGCGGCTACCTCGGCATGATCGAAAAGGTCGAGCCCAGCGCCCCGGTGGAAGGCCGCGCCTACGAGCGCCGCAACCTGAGGCTGCCGATCACCATCGAAGACGCCCTGGCGCGCATGGAAGAGTGCGACACCGTCAAGCACTACCTGGGGGACAAGTTTGTGCGCGGCTACGTCGCGGTCAAGCGCGCCGAACACGAGAACTTCAAGCGAGTCATCAGCTCCTGGGA
This sequence comes from Pseudomonas sp. SDO5522_S412, assembly GCF_054071215.1. NCBI lineage: Bacteria > Pseudomonadati > Pseudomonadota > Gammaproteobacteria > Pseudomonadales > Pseudomonadaceae > Pseudomonas > Pseudomonas sp. SDO5522_S412. The sequence continues at coordinate 2,446 of NZ_JBSVWQ010000325.1, forward strand.
ACGTGAATTCCTGCTGCTGAGCGTCTGACGACTCGTCCGTAGCTTAGCGAGGCTGCGTCGGGCCCACCGCAATTGTGTCTGATACATCGCTACGCAGCCTCGCCAGGGCTCGACAGCTGCTACGGGCAGAATGGCTGGATGAATACATAAAAATCAATCAAGCAAAGGGGTGTCGATATGCGTCTGGTGAAAAAGCTTCTCCCGCTGGCCTTGGCGGCATTGTTCAGCAGCGCGGGTCATGCCGCGCAGACGGTCAGTGTGTACAACTGGACCGACTACATCGGTGAGACCACCTTGGCCGACTTCCAGGCCAAGACCGGGATCAAGGTGATCTACGACGTGTTCGACTCCAACGAAACCCTGGAAGGCAAACTGCTCGCCGGCCGTACCGGCTACGATGTGGTGGTGCCGTCCAACCACTTCCTGGCGCGCCAGGTAAAGGCCGGCGCGTTCCTCAAGCTGGACCGTTCGCAGCTACCCAACTTCAAGAACCTCGACCCCAAGCTGCTCAAGCTGCTGGAGAAAAACGACCCGGGCAACGAGCATTCGGTGCCGTACCTGTGGGGCACCAACGGCATCGGCTACAACGTGGACAAGGTCAAGCAGGTGTTGGGCATCGACCATATCGACTCGTGGGCCGTGCTGTTTGAACCGGAGAACATCAAGAAGCTCCACGAGTGCGGCGTCGCGTTCCTCGACTCGGCGGATGAACTGTTCCCGGCGATCCTCAACTACATGGGCAAGGACCCGCGCAGCGAGAATCCCGAAGACTACAAACAGGCCGAGGCCAAGCTGCTGACCCTGCGGCCGTACATCACTTATTTCCATTCCTCCAAGTACATCTCGGACCTGGCCAACGGTGATATCTGCGTCGCCTTCGGTTATTCCGGCGACGTGTTCCAGGCGGCCAACCGCGCCAAGGAAGCCAAGAACGGCGTGAACATCGCCTACTCGATCCCCAAGGAAGGCAGCAACCTGTGGTTCGACCTGCTGGCCATCCCGGCGGACGCCGCCAACCCGAAAGCCGCCCATGCCTTCATCAACTACTTGCTGGACCCTGAAGTGATCGCCAAGGTCAGCGCCAGCGTCGGCTACGCCAACCCGAACCCGGCGGCCAAGGCCTTCATGGCCCCCGAGCTGGTGAACAACCCCGAGATCTACCCGTCCCAGGAAGTGCTCGACAAACTCTACATTTCCACCACCCCGACGCCCGCCGTCATGCGCTTGATGACGCGGTCCTGGAGCAAAGTGAAGACCAACAAATGAACCGTTCCTCCTCCGACCACGCTCGTTCCTATTACCTGGCTTCGGCCAACGCCATGCCCCGGCGCCCAGCGCTGGGGGCTGACCTGACCGCCGATGTGTGTGTGATCGGCGGTGGGTTCACCGGGGTCAACACCGCCATCGAACTGGCCCAGCGCGGGCTGTCGGTGATCCTGCTGGAGGCCCGGCGGATTGGCTGGGGCGCCAGCGGGCGCAATGGCGGGCAGTTGATTCGCGGGATTGGGCATGACGTATCGGGCTTTGCCAGGTACGTGGGGGAGGAGGGCGTGCGTTACCTGCAGCAGGCCGGGATCGATTCGGTGGCGCTGGTGGGGGAGCGGATTCGCGAGCACGGGATTGACTGTGATTTGCGCTGGGGGTTTTGCGAGTTGGCGAATACGCCGGCGCAGTTTGCGGCGTTTCAGGGGGAGCTGGAGAGCCTGGCTGCCTTGGGGTATGCGCCTGAAACGCGGTTGGTGGCATCGCAGGATATGGCGCAGGTGGTTGGCTCAGGCTTGTATGCCGGTGGCCTGGTGGACATGGGCTCCGGGCATCTGCACCCGTTGAACCTGGTGCTGGGGGAGGCGGGTGTGGCCGAATCCCTTGGGGTGCGGATCTTTGAAGACAGCCCGGTGCTGGAGTTGATCCATGGCGACACGGTGCAGGTGCGTTGCGAGTTTGGCAGCGTGCGCGCCGGCAACCTGGTGCTGGCGTGCAATGCGCATCTGGAGGAACTGGAGCCGAAGTTGAGCGGCAAGGTGCTGCCAGCGGGGAGCTACATCATTGCGACCGAGCCGCTGTCGGTTGGGGTGGCTGATCAGTTGATTCCGCAGAACCTGGCGTTGTGTGATCAGAAAGTGGGGTTGGATTATTACCGCCTTTCGGCGGATCGGCGGTTGTTGTTTGGGGGGGCTTGTCATTATTCGGGACGTGATCCGGTGGATATCGCGGGGTATATGCGGCCGAAGATGCTCAAGGTTTTTCCGCAGTTGGCGAATACCGCGATTGAGTTTCAGTGGGGGGGGAAGATCGGCATCACCGCCAATCGCTTTCCCCAGGTGGGGCGCCTGAAGCAGCATCCGAATGTGTTCTATGCCCAGGGGTATTCGGGGCATGGGTTGAACGTGACTCACTGGTGTGCGCGGTTATTGGCTGAGGGGATTCAGGCTGGGCAGAGCCGGGGGTTGGATGTTTTCAGCCAGGTGCCGCATATGACTTTCCCGGGGGGGAAGGTGTTGCGTTCGCCGCTGTTGGCGTTGGGGATGTTGTGGTATCGGGTTCGGGAGATGGTGGGGTGATTGATTGGGTACATATCCGTTTCTTCGGTAACGGCCACCTAGGGTTTCGCTCTTACAGCGAGTCACTTTGCAAAAGCGGCAAAGTAACCAAAGCGCT
>NZ_JBSVWQ010000326.1:0-5071 GCF_054071215.1 Pseudomonas sp. SDO5522_S412
CGATCAGGGCGCCGGTACCCAGTTGCATCAGTCACACAGGCCCCCTGTGGGAGCTATCGAGCTTCAGCGAGGCTGCGATGACGTCGGCACAGTCGACATTGATGGTGCCTGATCCACCGCTATCGCGGCCTCGCTAAAGCTCGACGGCTCCCACATTTGATCTTTGTCAGCCGCCGAACTGCAGGGGGCCTGCTTGCACCAGACAAAAGGCCAAACCGATTGCTGGAGGAGCGTTCAAGAGGTGGGGTGAGGTTGATGTGTTCTCGACTACGCTGATGGCTAGTGGCCTTAGGCCGTTTGCCAGTAGGGAAGGGAAACCATGCTTAAGCCTCCAGGCTCGAAAATCGTTGAGTCGCCGACAAAGGACCGTTTTTTTCAACGCCTCATATTCTGGGTGCCGCTGGCGTTCACATCGGTCCTGGTGTTTGGAGGGTTGAGTGAAGGTTTTCTCAATCTGAGGTGGGCCAATGCCTTGGTGGGTGGGCTCGCAGAAGCGCTGCCGTCGATAGAGAAATGGGCGCAACGCTCGTACTTCCCGCCGGTGACCAAACTGATCTTTTCACTGGCTTGGCTGTTCAGCGTTTTCTATGGGGTGCTGATTGCGCGCTGGGGGCCTTATCGAAGGGCCTTCCTGCGTTCACTGGTCAATCGACGGCGCCATATGGCGGTCTTGCCGGTGGCGACCATGATTGGCGTCGGAATGTCCTGTTTAACTGTGGCTTTCCCGGAAGAGCCCGATTGCACCCGCAAATGCCTTTATGAGTCCCCGCTGATTCAGGTGCTCTATTCGTCAGCAGGGTCGGCTTTTTTGGGTTACGGCCTGGCGATGTTGTACTGGTGGCTGCGTCACTTCTCCAGGATTCACTTCGACAGGCCCGCGGGCAACTAGTTAGCCGCCGAACTGGAAGGTGCCCATGGCCAGCTTGGCCATCAGGGCGCCGGCGCCCAGTTGCACCAGCCACAACGCCAAACCACCGAGGAATACCCCGAGCGCGACTTGCAGCACCAGGCTTTTCTGGCGCTTGGCGGGTGGTGGGCGCGGGGTGAAGTGGTCCAGTTCGTCGCGGTCGGCACGCAGGTCCAGGTCGTCGTTTCTCATAGGATACTCAAGGGGAAGGGACTGTCTTGCTGTCAGTCTAGGGGCAGCGGACTGAAAGCAGCGAATTTTTAGGGGCTGAACACCCGCTCTTGAAGGCAAACCACCCACCCTGTGGCGAGGGAGCTTGCTCCCGTTGGGCTGCGCAGCAGCCCCAGTTCAGGCACCGCATTCATTCATAAAGTTCACGGTGGCAGGTTTTGGGGCCGCTTCGCAGCCCAACGGGAGCAAGCTCCCTCGCCACAGGGGGCGCGGTTTTCAGAATGAAAAAGGGGAAGCCATTGGCTTCCCCTTTTTTTGCATCACAACAGGCTTACAGCACCTGAACGATGGCCTTGGTCACGGCATCGATGTTCTTCTGGTTCAACGCCGCCACACAGATACGACCGGTATCCAGCGCGTAGATACCAAACTCGCTACGCAGGCGTGTCACTTGTTCAACGCTCAGGCCGGAGTAGGAGAACATCCCGCGCTGGCGACCGACGAAGCTGAAGTCGTGGCCCGGAGCAGCCTTGGCCAGGTCAGCCACCATCTGCTCGCGCATGCCGCGAATGCGCAGGCGCATTTCCGCCAGTTCCGCTTCCCACTGGGCGCGCAGCTCAGGGTTGTTCAGCACCGCTGCCACGATCGCCGCGCCGTGGGTCGGCGGGTTGGAGTAGTTGGTGCGGATCACACGCTTGACCTGGGACAGGATGCGCGCGCTTTCTTCCTTGGAGTCGGTGACGATGGACAGGGCGCCCACGCGCTCGCCGTACAGCGAGAACGACTTGGAGAACGAGCTGGACACAAAGAAGGTCAGGCCCGACTCGGCGAACAGGCGCACCGCAGCGGCGTCTTCGTCGATGCCGTCGCCAAAGCCCTGGTAGGCCATGTCGAGGAACGGCACGAGTTTTTTCGCCTTGACCACGTCCAGCACTTGTTGCCAGTCGGCCGGGCTCAGGTCGACGCCGGTCGGGTTGTGGCAGCAGGCGTGCAGCACGACGATGGACTGTGGCGGCAGGGCGTTGAGGTCTTCCAGCAGGCCGGCGCGGTTTACGTCGTGGGTGGCGGCGTCGTAGTAACGATAGGTTTGCACCGGGAAGCCGGCTTTTTCGAACAGCGCCTGGTGGTTTTCCCAGCTCGGGTCGCTGATGGCGACGACGGCGTTGGGCAGCAGTTGCTTGAGGAAGTCAGCGCCGATTTTCAGGGCGCCGGTGCCGCCGACCGCTTGGGCGGTGATAACGCGGCCGGAGCTGATCAGCGGCGATTGCGCGCCGAACAGCAGCTTTTGCACGGCCTGGTCGTAGGCGACAATACCGTCGATCGGCAAGTAGCCACGGGCGGCGTGTTGCGCCACGCGAATGGCTTCCGCTTCGGCAACGGCACGCAAGAGTGGAATCTTCCCCTCCTCGTTGCAGTAAACGCCCACGCCAAGGTTCACCTTGGTGGTTCGGGTATCGGCGTTGAATGCTTCGTTGAGGCCCAGGATTGGATCGCGTGGTGCCATTTCGACAGCGGAGAACAGGCTCATTTTTGCGGCAGCTCTATAGAGAGTGGAGGGACGTGTCGCGCTCCAGCCGAATGCACTAGAGCGGTGCACAAACGGGGAGCTAGTATAGAGGCCATCACTGCTCACGGCGACAGCCGAAACGGCTTTTCGGCCAAGTTTTTCGGTTTATTTACCGACCGTTAGTCTTATTGCAACATGGGTGACCAACGGCATGTAGGACGATTGCCTTGAAACCCGTCACATTCGCCTCCACTTCTACAGCTATCATGGTTTTTTCCTGCAACCTGCGCCGAACAGTCGCGGGTCGCGGTCTTTTTCGTCCCCGTTGCTTTTTCCGGCCCCGGGGTGACTCAAGAGGTACGTTATGTCGGATTTCCAGCTAGTCACCCGCTTCGAGCCCGCCGGCGATCAACCGGAAGCCATCCGCCTGATGGTCGAAGGCATTGAGGCCGGCCTCGCGCACCAGACCTTGCTCGGGGTGACCGGCTCCGGCAAGACTTTCAGCATCGCCAACGTGATCGCCCAGGTGAACCGCCCGACCCTGGTGCTGGCGCCGAACAAGACCCTGGCCGCGCAGTTGTATGGCGAGTTCAAGGCGTTCTTCCCGAACAACGCGGTGGAGTACTTCGTTTCCTACTACGACTACTACCAGCCGGAAGCCTACGTGCCGTCGTCCGACACCTTTATCGAGAAAGACGCCTCGATCAACGACCACATCGAGCAGATGCGGCTCTCGGCGACCAAGGCGCTGCTGGAACGTAAAGACGCGATCATCGTCACCACGGTGTCGTGCATCTACGGCCTGGGCAGCCCGGAAACCTATTTGAAGATGGTGCTGCACGTCGACCGCGGCGACAAACTCGACCAGCGCGAACTGTTGCGTCGCCTGACGAGCCTGCAATACACCCGCAACGACATAGACTTCGCCCGGGCGAGCTTCCGCGTGCGCGGCGATGTGATCGACATCTACCCGGCGGAATCCGACCTGGAAGCGATCCGCATCGAGCTGTTCGACGATGAAGTCGAGAGCCTGTCGGCCTTCGACCCGTTGACCGGCGAAGTGATCCGCAAGCTGCCGCGCTTCACCTTCTACCCGAAAAGCCACTACGTGACCCCGCGCGAAACCCTGATGGGCGCCATCGAGGGCATCAAGGCTGAGCTGGTGGAGCGCCTGGAATACCTGCGTTCCAACAACAAGCTGGTGGAAGCCCAGCGCCTGGAACAGCGCACCCGCTTCGACCTGGAGATGATCCTCGAGCTGGGCTACTGCAACGGCATCGAAAACTACTCGCGCTACCTCTCGGGCCGCGAGTCCGGGCAGGCGCCACCTACCTTGTTCGATTACCTGCCGGACGATGCCTTGCTGGTGATCGACGAGTCCCACGTCAGCGTGCCGCAGGTGGGCGCGATGTACAAAGGTGACCGTTCCCGTAAAGAGACCCTGGTGGAATACGGCTTCCGCCTGCCATCGGCGCTGGATAACCGGCCGATGCGTTTTGACGAGTTCGAAGGCATCAGCCCGCAGACGATTTTTGTCTCGGCCACGCCGGGTAACTACGAGGCCGAACATGCCGGGCGGGTAGTTGAGCAACTGGTGCGCCCGACCGGCCTGGTGGACCCGCAAATCGAAATCCGCCCGGCGCTGACCCAGGTGGATGACCTGCTCTCGGAGATCACCAAGCGCGTGGCCCTGGAGGAGCGGGTGCTGGTCACCACGCTGACCAAGCGCATGTCCGAAGACTTGACCGATTACCTGGCCGACCACGGCGTGCGCGTGCGCTATTTGCACTCGGACATCGACACCGTGGAGCGCGTGGAAATCATCCGCGACCTGCGCCTGGGGGCGTTCGATGTGCTGGTGGGGATCAACCTGCTGCGTGAAGGCCTGGATATGCCGGAAGTGTCCCTGGTGGCGATTCTGGATGCGGACAAGGAAGGCTTCCTGCGGTCTGAGCGTTCGTTGATCCAGACCATTGGCCGGGCGGCGCGCAACCTGAATGGCCGGGCGATTCTGTATGCGGAGCGGATTACCGGTTCCATGGAACGGGCGATTGGCGAGACCGAGCGTCGTCGCGACAAGCAGATTGCCTACAACCTGGAGCATGGCATCACGCCGAAGGGTGTGTTCAAGGACGTGGCCGACATCATGGAAGGCGCAACGGTGCCGGGTTCGCGCAGCAAGAAGCGCAAGGGCATGGCCAAGGCTGCGGAGGAGAATGCCAAGTACGAAGCGGAATTGCGTTCGCCGAGCGAGATCACCAAGCGTATTCGTCAGTTGGAAGAGAAGATGTACCAGCTGGCGCGGGATCTGGAGTTTGAAGCGGCGGCGCAGATGCGCGATGAGATTGGCAAGTTGCGGGAGCGGTTGCTGGCGGTCTGATGATCGTTCCCACGCTCTGCGTGGGAAAGCAGCCCGGGACGCTCTGCGTCCCAAGAGCGGACGCGGAGCGTCCAGTGAGGCATTCCCACGCAGAGCGTGGGAACGA
>NZ_JBSVWQ010000327.1:0-5069 GCF_054071215.1 Pseudomonas sp. SDO5522_S412
TTGCTTACTTTGGGGCTTTTCCAAAGTGAGCCGCTGTAAGAGCGGAACCATAAGCAGCCGTTACCGCAGCAACGGATATGTACTCAAGATCACCCCCGGTCCAAGGCCACCCCCTCCCGAGCCTTGCGCCTGTTCTTGATCCCATAACAAACCCACATAAACACCACCCAAACCGGAATCGCATACACCGACACCTGAATCCCCGGAATCAGCAGCATCACCCCAAGAATAAACACCACAAACGCCAGGCAAACATAATTCCCATACGGATACCAAAGCGCCTTGAACAACGGCACCTGCCCCGTCCGATCCATATGCTGCCTAAACTTGAAATGCGAAAAACTGATCATCGCCCAGTTGATCACCAGGGTCGCCACCACCAGCGACATCAACAACTCCAGCGCATGCTGCGGAATCAGGTAATTCATCAACACCGCCACCAGCGTAATCGCCGCCGACGCCAGGATCGACCGCACCGGCACCCCGCGCTTGTCGATCTTCGCCAATGCGCGAGGCGCGTCACCCTGCTCGGCCATCCCCAACAGCATCCGGCTATTGCAGTAAGTGCCGCTGTTGTAGACCGACAACGCCGCCGTCAGCACCACAAAGTTGAGAATATGCGCTGCCGTGTTACTGCCCAACATCGAAAACACCTGCACAAACGGACTGCCGCTATAGGCGTCCCCGGAGGCATTCAGGGTCTCCAGCAAGCTGTCCCAAGGCGTCAACGACAACAGCACCACCAACGCGCCGATGTAGAAAATCAGGATCCGGTATATCACCTGGTTGATCGCCTTCGGAATCACCGTGCGTGGCTTGTCCGCCTCAGCCGCAGTAAACCCGAGCATCTCCAGGCCGCCAAACGAGAACATGATGATCGCCATGGCCATCACCAAACCACCCACGCCATGGGGAAAGAACCCGCCGTGCTCCCACAGGTTGGTCACCGAGGCTTGTGGCCCGCCGGTGCCGCTCACCAACAGGTAACTGCCCAGGGCGATCATCCCGACAATGGCGACCACCTTGATGATCGCAAACCAGAACTCGGCCTCGCCGAAGACTTTGACGTTGGAAAGATTGATCACATTGATCAACACAAAAAACGCCGCCGCCGACACCCAGGTCGGGATTTCGGGCCACCAGTAGTGCACATATTTGCCAACCGCCGTCAGCTCCGACATGCCCACCAGGATGTACAAAATCCAGCAGTTCCAGCCCGACAGGAAGCCGGCGAAACCGCCCCAATACTTGTGGGCAAAGTGGCTGAAGGAACCGGCCACCGGCTCTTCGACGATCATCTCGCCCAGCTGGCGCATGATCATGAAGGCAATAAAGCCGCATATGGCATACCCGAGGATCATCGACGGCCCGGCGGATTTCAGCACGCCGGCCGACCCCAGGAACAACCCGGTGCCAATCGCGCCACCGAGGGCGATCAGTTGGATATGGCGATTTTTCAGGCCGCGCTTCAGTTCGCCTGAATGCGAGTTGGCTTCACTCATGGAAAGGGTCTCACGCAAGGTTTGAGGGTGCTCATGGAGGGGTGCTGCTTTGGTAACGGGCTACAGCAGCGCCGATCAAACCCCGGTCCAGCGTTTTTTCTTACGGTCATACGTCACCTGTTGTTTTTATCTGTGACGAAATCGAACCCGACGGGCTTGTGGCCAGGCGGAATGAACAAGGCGGATAGCCCTGAGAGAGTGGGATCACAGTAAAACGCGGCGCATTGTACACCGCCAAACCTGTCTGGGCTGACAGGATGCGGTGCGGCAGATAGGAGGGACATTAGGAAAATTCTTTCAGATAACGAGAAGTTGACGAAAGGACGATTCCTACAAAACGATGCAACCAACTCTCTGTTTCATCGACATAAACCAAATCGCCATCAAAACGGAATAAAAAATCCAAATGGAACCGTGTCAATAAAAATTTTGCAATCCCAAACACTCTCTTCTAGGTTCATCCACTTGCCCAGCGCAGCAAGCTGGCAAGCTCGTTCTCAAACAACGTCATCTAGGAGATTCACCATGCAAGCACTGGAAAATGACCTGGAAACCGAACTGCAACTCGACGATTGGTTTGAAGCGCCGACCCATGAGGCCGCCGTTGAAATGATGCAAGCCGATGCCGTCGTGCCGTTCGGCACCGCGATGTGGCCTTTCTAATCTGATCAGGCACCCCGGCAGGTGCGGGACGCCGCACCTGCCACTGCTCCTACCGAAGGCTTTGAAGGAAGGACGTCATGGACAAGGCCCGCGCCGTCGAACATTTTCTGTATTACCTCGCCCATCACCCGGCCCTCGCCGGCCTGCACCGCCCCACCATTTTGCTTGGCCATACCGAACGCTACGACGCCATCGCCCAATCGATCATCCAGGGCAGCACCGCGCGTTTCGACTTCCAGGTACAACGCCTGGACCAAGCCCCCAGCGAAACGCTGGCCAAGGCCATCGAAGGCTGTGACCTGTACATGTTTCTCTACGATTCCTCGACCCTGCCCAACCCACGCGCCGAAGGCCCGGACTTTATCCGTGCCCTGCAAGGCGTGATGGCCGAGCACTGGAAAAAATCCCTGCTGCTCAAGGACTACGGCGACTATTTCTACGACACCTTCAGCGTCGCCCCACAGCGAATTGCCGACCTCAACGCCACGTTGATCCGGCGCATGTCCCAGGCCAGCGTGCTGAGCTTCACCGACCAGCATGGCTCGCGCCTTGAAGCGCCCATGAGCAGCATCAAGAAGTGGACCAATATCAACGGCGTCGGCAACCACGACCTGGCGCCCGGCGAGATCGCGACCCACAGCGAGGCCATCAACGGCCAGGTGCGGTTTGTCGGCACCTTCCTCAGCACCATTCCCTTTGCGCGTAAATACGGCGTGCTGCAATCACCGCTGGAACTGTGGATCGAGAACTCGACCATCTGCACCGTGGCCAGCGAAGTGCCGGGGCTGGCGGATGACTTCAACAAATACCTGAATGCCAACCCGTCCAATCGCCGGGTGGAAGAACTGGGCATTGGCACCAATGAAGGCGTGAAGGATTTGTATGCGCGCAACGCCGGCTTTGAAGAGCGTCATTGCGGGCTGCACCTGGGATTGGGTGGCGGGCAGAAAGGCAGCCATCATCTGGACCTGATCTTCGCCAGTGGCGTGTTGGCCCTCGACGATAAACCCGTGTTCGATGGGGCTTTCATGTTCTGACACGCCCGCCAAAACAATGGAGATCAACTGTGGGAGCGGGTTTGCTCGCGAATGCGGTGGGTCAGTCACTGGATGTATCAACTGATACACCGCATTCGCGAGCAAGCCCACTCCCACAATGGACCTGCTTTGCTCATAGAGCAGGTTCCAAATCCAGGCCAAAAAAAACGCCAACCCAAGGGTTGGCGTTTTTATGCAGCGCTTAACGAATCACTGCGGCTTCTTGCGACCAAAACCTGGACGCTGGGCGGAACCGGCCGGTGCACCACGACGCTTGCCCGATGGCGCGTCATCGACCAGCTTCAGGCCCGGGCGCTTTTTCGGCGATGGCTTGGCTGGGCGTTTGGTGCTGGCGCTGTCGTCGGCACGGCCCGCAGCCGGAGCACCACGACCAGACTCGCCACGGTTACCGCGACCGCCGGCAGGTGCATCACCACGACCGGCTGGACGCGGTGCGCGCGGCGCACGTTCGCCATCCTGACGGGGCGGTGCCGAAGGACGACGCTCGCCTTCGATGTGCGGCTCGCGGGAGATGCGGCCGCCCGTGGCCGGTGCATCCAGCGCAGGGCGCAGGGTGCGGGCAACACGGTCGGTACGCGCCACCGGACGCGACGATTTACGCTGCATACGCTCAAGCTTGTCTTTGCTCTTGGCGTTCATCTGCGGCATGGCCACCGGCGTCAGGCCGACTTCGGCACTGAGGATGTCGACTTCGTACTGGCTCATTTCGCGCCAGCGGCCCATCGGCAGGTCGGAGTTGAGGAACACCGGGCCGAAACGCACGCGCTTCAGGCGGCTGACCACCAGGCCCTGGGATTCCCACAGGCGACGTACTTCACGGTTACGGCCTTCCATCACCACGCAGTGGTACCAATGGTTGAAGCCTTCGCCGCCCGGCGCCTGCTTGATGTCGGTGAACCTGGCCGGGCCGTCTTCCAGCACGACGCCGGCTTTCAAGCGCTCGATCATTTCGTCATCGACTTCACCACGCACACGTACCGCGTATTCACGGTCCATCTCGTAGGAAGGGTGCATCAGGCGGTTGGCCAGCTCACCGTCGGTGGTGAACATCAGCAAGCCGGTGGTGTTGATGTCGAGACGACCGATGTTGATCCAGCGGCCTTCTTTGGGGCGCGGCATCTTGTCGAATACGGTTGGACGGCCTTCCGGGTCGTCACGGGTGCAGATTTCGCCATCAGGCTTGTTGTACATGATGACGCGGCGCACCGATTCGGCGGCCTCTTCACGCTTGATGACCTTGCCATCAATGGTGATGGCATCGTGCAGGTCGACGCGCTGGCCAAGGGTGGCTTCAACGCCGTTGACCTTGATGCGCTTCTGGGTGATCCAGGCTTCTACGTCGCGGCGCGAGCCTATGCCGATACGGGCGAGGACTTTCTGCAGTTTTTCGCCTGCGGGGCCGATTTCCTGGGTGTCGTTCTGGTCTTGGTCACTCATCTTAAGCACCTCCCGGTGTGTCGATTCAGGCTTGGCCTGAAGATAGTAAAAGCTGGGCTTTTGGCGAACGCATCGCCAAAGGGTCGCGAATCATACGCTCATGGCGCGCGTTGCGCATCAGAGACTAGTCGATAAGTGCGGGCTCATTTGCCTTTCCGCCGACCGGTGGCACCCAGCGCCAGCAGGCGCAGCTCGGCTTCGGCGAGTACCGTGCGCTTGTCGACCTTGTCGAGTTTCTTCCAGGCACGGATCTCGCGCTTGCTGCGCCCGCAGCCCACGCAGATGTCATCGGTGAATTTGCAGACGCTGATGCAGGGGTCTTTGGTGGAGCTCATTTGAGTTCTCCTTGCTGGCGACAATCCAAATGTGGGAGCGGGCTTGCTCGCGAATGCAGTGTGTCAGTCGCCGG
>NZ_JBSVWQ010000328.1:0-5033 GCF_054071215.1 Pseudomonas sp. SDO5522_S412
AGTCAGTACATCTGACACTGATACACCGCATTCGCGAGCAAGCCCGCTCCCACATTTATGTTGCGGTGTCTGTTAGCCCAGGTTCTTGCCCAAGAGGGCATGATAGAGCTCGCTGTCACCCAGAATCCCCACCACCTTGTTGTCGTCCTGCAGCACCAGCTTGTTGCCTGTCTGATACCGAATCTGCAGCGCCTCACGCATCCCGATATTCGAATCCACCAGCGTCGGCATCCGGCCCAGGCCCTCCACCGATTGCCCCGGTGCCCAGTTCTGCAGGTTCAGCACCGAACCGTTCTGCCGCGCGCCCTTGATGGTGTTGCCTTCGGCCAGGTCCAGCCACGAGTCACCGCCCGGGTCCAGGCTGATGGAGCCGTTGACGTGGGTGCAGTTATCCACCGTGCGCATCAGGCTGCGGCCACACAGCACATTCAGCGGGTTGGTGTGGGCCACGAAGGTCCGCACATAGTCATCCGCCGGGTTCAGCACGATCTCTTCCGGCACGCTGTACTGGATGATCCGGCCGTCTTTCATGATCGCGATGCGGCTGCCGAGTTTCAGCGCCTCATCCAGGTCGTGGCTCACGAATACGATGGTCTTGCTCAGCTTGCGTTGCAGCTCCAGCAACTCATCCTGCAAGCCCTGGCGGATCAGCGGGTCGAGTGCCGAGAAGGGTTCGTCCATCAACAGGATATCGGCGTCCATCGCCAATGCGCGGGCCAGGCCGACACGCTGCTGCATGCCACCGGAAAGCTCGTCGGGCTTCTTGTTGCGCCACTGCGACAGGCCCACCAGTTCCAGCTTGTCGTCCACCAGCTTGCGTCGTTCTTTCTCCGGGCGGCCCTGCATCTCCAGGCCGAAGCTGATGTTCTCGCGCACCGTCAGCCAGGGCATCAGGGCGAACTTCTGGAACACCATGGCGATGCGCTGGGTGCGCATCATTTTCAGCTCGGCGGGGGTGCAGGATGCGATGTCGATCTGGCGACCTTCATGCTCCACAAACAGCTTGCCGCGGCTGACGGTGTTCAAGCCATTGATGCAGCGCAACAAGCTCGACTTGCCCGAGCCGGACAGGCCCATCAGCACGCAGATCTCGCCTTTCTCGACATCCAGGCTGGCGTTTTCAACGCCGACAATCTGCCCGGTCTTTTTCAGGATCTCGTTGCGCGTCATGCCCTGGTCCAGCAGCTTGAGCGCCTCGCGTGGGTCTTTGGAGAAGATCACGTCGACATTTTCGAATCGGATAATGCTCATGCATCACCCCCTACTTTGGCGTCGGGTTGTTTGCAGATGCGGTCGAGCATGATGGCCAGCAGTACGATCGCCAGGCCGGCTTCAAAGCCCAGGGCGATGTCGGCGGTGTTCAGCGCGTTGACCACCGGTTTGCCGAGGCCGTCGGCGCCCACCAGGGCCGCGATCACCACCATCGACAACGACAGCATGATGCATTGGGTAATGCCGGCGGCGATGCTCGGCATGGCGTGGGGCAGTTCGATCCGCGAGAGCAACTGACGGCGCGAGCAGCCAAAGGCCTTGCCGGCGTCCATCAACTCTTGCGGCACATCACGGATACCCAGGTAAGTCAGACGGATAGGCGCGGCAATCGCAAACACCACCGTGGAAATCAGCCCGGGCACCACACCCAGCCCGAAGAGGGTCAGGGTAGGGATGAGGTAGACGAAGGTCGGTACGGTCTGCATCAGATCGAGCACCGGCCGCATCAGGGTGTAGAACATCGGTTTGTGCGCGGCAACGATGCCCAGCGGCACGCCGATCACCACGCAGACCAGGGTGGCGAACAGCACTTGCGCCAGGGTCTCCATGGTTTCCTGCCAGTACCCCAGGTTGAGGATCAGCAGGAAGGAGGCGATGACAAAAACGGTCAGGCCCCATTTGCGTTGAATGAAGTGAGCGAGCAGCGCAATCAGACCGATCAATGCCAGTGGATTGAACCAGGTCAGCGCGAACGTCACGCCGTGGATCATCGTTTCCAGGGTCGATGCGATTGCGTCGAAGTAGGCGGCCCCGTGTTGGGTCAACCACTCAACGAAGGCAGCGATGTACTGGCCTAGCGGGATTTTATGTTCAGTCAGCATGGTAGTGAATGTCCACATGCGAAGAGGAAAAACATCCCGGGCCAGCGTACCGGCCCGGGGTCAGCGGTTACTTGGCGAGGTAAGCTTTGACGGCCTCCAATCCTGGTTTGCCATCGACCGTGGTGACACCGGCGAGCCAGGTGTCGAGCACTTGCGGGTTCTTCTTCAGCCACGCCTTGGCGGCGGCGTCAGGCTTCATTTTGTCGTCCAGGACATTACCCATCAGGGTGCTTTCCATGTTCAGGGTGAACGACAGGTTTTTCAGCAACTGGCCCACGTTGCTGCATTCCTGGGTGTAGCCCTTGCGGACGTTGGTGTAGATGGTGGCCTGGCCGTAGTTGGGGCCGAATGAATCATCACCCCCGGTCAGGTACTTCATCTTGAAGCGGGTGTTCATCGGGTGCGGTTCCCAGCCGAGGAACACGATGGCCTGGTCGCGCTTGGTGGCGCGTTCCACCTGCGAAAGCATCCCGGCTTCGCTGGATTCGACCACTTTGAAACCGGCGGTTTTCAGGCCGAAAGCGTCCTTGTCGATGAGGGTCTGGATGGTCCGGTTGCCGTCGTTGCCCGGCTCGATCCCGTAGATCTTGCCGCCCAGCTCATCCTTGAATTTGACGATGTCGGCGAAGTCTTTCAGGCCCTTGTTGTACAGCGCTTCCGGTACGGCCAGGGTGTACTTGGCGTTTTCCAGGTTGGCGCGCACGGTTTCCACGGTGCCGGCATCACGGTACTGCTTGATGTCGTTTTCCATGGTCGGCATCCAGTTGCCGAGGAAGATGTCCATGTTCTTGCCGTCGGCCAGGGACTTGTAGGTCACTGGTACTGAAATCATCGTGGTGCGGGGTTTGTAGCCGAGGCCCTTGAGGACTTCGCTGGTGGTGGCGGTGGTGACGGTGATGTCGGTCCAGCCGACATCGGAGAAGTTGACGGTCTGGCATTGCGCCGGTTCTGCAGCGTGAGCCACGACTGGCAGACTCAGCATGGCGGCCAACAACAACGACGGGGAACCTTTCATGGGGGTGGACTCCTGGTGTTTTTCTGGCGGCAATAACACCGCGCTTATAGGTGTTGCGGTTGGGCGTGCGGCACAGCTCTGCCACGCAACTGTGCAAACGAGTCGAGACTGATCATGTACCAGTGAAAATCTGACGCCTACAGGGGGCGTCGTATCCAGTACAGGGATGGTCGTATCCAGTGTCGGTGACGTCGCTTACAGATTTTTTCCACGGCAAAACTGCACTTTTTACCGATCTGCACCGCAAAAAACGGCCAAAACGTCGCCTTCCACAACAGCGGCGCTGATGAGCATGGGTACGTCGGTGTGAGACGCCGTGAGCGCCAACAAAAGCTTGATGATGGCCGCATCTGGGCGGATTGCGACATGAGCGTAGCAGCTCCGTCACCAGGCGTTATGTGCGCCTGGCCTGTGCTCATCGAGGAGTTTCACGGCAATGGCTATCAGCGTTTTCGACCTGTTCAAGATCGGCATTGGGCCTTCGAGTTCTCACACCGTCGGCCCCATGCGCGCCGCGGCGTTGTTCGTTCAAGGATTACGTGAACGTGATGTGTTGGAACAAGTCAGGCGCGTCGAAGTTCAGCTGTATGGCTCCTTATCGGCCACGGGCATCGGTCACGGCAGCGACAACGCGGTGATCATGGGCCTGATGGGCGAGTGGCCGGACGCGATCGATCCGTCACAGATCGGCATCCGCATCGAAACCCTGCGCGAGACCAACACCCTGCTGCTGGACGCACGTTTGCCGGTGCCTTTCTTATGGGCGCGGGACATGCGCCTGATCGACGAAAACCTGCCGTTCCACCCTAATGCCATGACCCTGGTGGTGTTCGGTGATAACGGCGAGCTGCACCGCGACACCTACTACTCGGTGGGCGGCGGATTCGTGGTGGATGAAGCCCAGGCCAACAGCGGCGTGGCGGACATGGACCGCACCGAGCTGCCCTATGATTTTTCCAGTGCGGTGGAACTGCTGCAGCTGTGCAAGACCCACAACCTGCGCGTCGCTGAGCTGATGTTGGCGAACGAAAAAACCTGGCGCTCGGAAGAAGAAATCCGCAGCGGCCTGATGAAGCTTTGGCGCGCCATGCAAGATTGCGTGGAGCAAGGCCTCAAGCACGAAGGCATCCTTCCCGGCGGCCTCAATGTAAGGCGCCGTGCAGCCAAGTTGCACCGCAGCTTGCAGGAGCTGGGCAAGCCGAACGTGATCGGCTCGACCTTGAGCGCGATGGAATGGGTCAACCTGTTCGCCCTGGCGGTGAATGAAGAAAACGCCGCCGGCGGGCGCATGGTCACGGCACCGACCAACGGCGCGGCGGGGATCATCCCGGCGGTGCTGCACTACTTCATGAAGTTCAGCGAAGAAGTGACCGAGGCCAACGTGGTCGACTATTTCCTCGGCGCGGCGGCGGTGGGCATCCTGTGTAAGAAGAACGCGTCGATCTCGGGTGCCGAAGTCGGCTGCCAGGGTGAAGTCGGCTCGGCGTGCGCCATGGCGGCGGCGGGGTTGGCGGAGATCCTCGGTGCGACGCCGGAGCAGTTATGCAACGCGGCGGAGATCGGGCTGGAGCACAACCTCGGCCTGACCTGCGACCCGGTAGGCGGGCTGGTGCAGGTGCCGTGCATCGAGCGTAATGCGATTGCCGCGGTGAAGGCGATCAACGCGGCGCAGATGGCGCTGCGGGGGGATGGCCAGCACTTCATCTCGCTGGACCGGGTGATCCGCACCATGCGCGATACCGGGGCGGATATGCATGACAAGTACAAGGAAACATCGCGGGGTGGGTTGGCGGTGAGTGCGGTGGAGTGTTGATCCGGAAAGACCGCGTCGCCTGCATTCGCGAGCAAGCCCGCTCCCACATTCGACCGAGTTCCTACTGAAAAAACGCGGTCAAGTGTGGGAGTGGGCTTGCTCGCGAATGCGG
>NZ_JBSVWQ010000329.1:0-4939 GCF_054071215.1 Pseudomonas sp. SDO5522_S412
ATATATTTGGCGACTGACGAACCGCTTTCGCGAGCAAGCCCGCTCCCACATTTTTTGACCGTGTGAATCAATGGGTACCGGGATTGGCTCGCAGGTGTGCCACGGTTTGCTCCAGGCCTTCCCACTGCGGTGCATGGGGTGCGAAGCGCCCGCGCAGGTAGGCGGCCAACTCCGCCACTTGGGTGTTCGACAAACTGTCCTTGAACGCCGGCATGTAACCCAGATCCTTGGTCGCCGGAGTGCTGATCCCTTGCAAAATCACCTTGATCAGGTTGTCCGGTTGATCGCTGTGCACATTGGTATTGGTCGCCAGTGACGGGCTGACGCCGAACAGCTTCGGGCCCTGTCCGTCGGCATGGCAGGCCTTGCATGAACCTTCGAATACCCGTCGCCCATTGGCATTGGGCACCGTCGCAGCTGCCACCACCTGCGCTTCGGCGGCGCCGCTGTCGTTCAGCGAAGCCAGGTACACCGCCATCGCGCGGATGTCGGTCTTGGGCAGTTTCGCCAGTTCAGTCACGACCGGTCCCATCGGCCCAGTTGCCACGCCATGGGCATCGGAATAACCAGTGCTCAGGTAGCTGAACAATTGGTCTTCGGTCCACGGCGTCGGCGCCTTGGACAAGCCATTCAAGGCCGGCGCTTCCCAACCGTCCACCCTGCCGCCCGCGAGGAACGCCTTGCCGCCCTTCTCCGCCCCCATCAGGTTGCGCGGCGAATGGCACGCCGCGCAGTGCCCCAAACCGTTGACCAGGTAAGCGCCACGATTCCATTGCTCGCTGCGCTGGGGCTGCACGCTGATTTCCCCACGGCGCAGGAACAGCGCATTCCAGCCGGCCATCAACGGCCGGATATTGAACGGAAACTTCATCGCATTCGGCACCGGTGCCTGGCTCACCGGTGCCTGGGACATCAGGTAGGCATACAGCGCCTGCATGTCGGCATCGTTGATATTGCGAAACGCCGTATAGGGAAACGCCGGGTACAGGTTGCGCCCGTCGCGGCCAATGCCGTCGCGCATCGCCCGCTCGAACGCCGGGTAGGACCAGTTGCCAATCCCGGTTTTCTCATCCGGGGTGATGTTGCTGCTGTAAAGGGTGCCGAACGGCGTGTGCATCGCCAGCCCGCCGGCATTGGGGGCACCGCCCGGTGCCGTGTGGCACACCGCGCAATCCCCCACGGCGGCCAGCAAGCGCCCGCGCTCCAGCGTGGCCTTGGACCAGGTGCCTGCACTGGGCGGCGCAATCGGGGCAATTTCGCTGTGAAACGGCCACGCGGTAGCAGCCATGCCCAGCACCGCGCCAAAGGCGGCGAACAATGAGCCGAACAACCATTTGCGGCGCTTTTCCGGGGCCTTCGCCGGCTCGCCCAGGGTGCCTGCATTCAGCGCCGCCAATACCCGCTCGGGAGTAATCGGCAGCTCGCGAAAACGGATGCCGGTGGCGTCATAGATCGCATTGGCAATCGCCGCCGCGCTGGGCACCGAGGCCGACTCACCGGCGCCCATCGGGGGCTGGTCCTGGCGCGGCATCATCAGTACGTCGATCTGCGGCACTTCCGGGAAGGTCAGGATCGGATAACCGCCCCACTCCTTGCTCGCCACGGTCGACTCTTCAAAGGTCACGCGTTCCTTGAGCACACGGCTGGTGGACTGGATCACATTGCCGTGGATCTGATGCTGCACCCCTGCGGGGTTGATCATCATCCCCGAGTCATGCCCGATCACCACCCGCGTCACCGAGACATCGCCGGTCTGCTTGTCGATGGCCACGTCCGCGACCCAGGCCGCCCACGCCGCGCCGAAGCCGGGAAACTTGCTGTGGATGTAGCGCGCGTAGGCAAAGCCCCGACCACGCAGCAGGTGGTCCTCATTCGCGGTTTGCATCGGCGCGGTACGCGGTGCCCAGTTGGCGCGTTCGGCGGTGGATTTCACCAGGTCGATGGCGCGCTCGTCCTTCAGGTAACGCAGGCGGTACTCCACCGGGTCGACCCCGGCGGCAAACGCCAGTTCGTCGATATAGGATTCATGGGCGAAGGTGTTGGGCAACGCCGACACACCGCGCATCCACGAGGCGCGAACGATCGGCGCCATGTCGTTGATGGTGACGCGCATGTTCGCGATGTCGTAGGGCGGGATCGAGGTGCGGTCGCCCATTTCGAACATCGCCGCCACCGGCTCGACCCGCCCGGTCAACAGCAGCGCCAGGGTGGGCGCGCCGTTGGACGGGTAGCTGGTTTCAAAGTCATAGGCGGCGATGCTGCCGTCGGCGTTCAGGCCGCCGTCGACATCCATCAATTGCGCGGTGCCCTTGGGCTCCCACAGGTGCTCCTGTTCGCGGGTCAGTTGCACCCGCACCGGCTTGCCCACCGCACGCGACAGCAGCAAGGCGTCGGCGCATACATCATCGGCGCAGTTGCGGCCGTAGCAGCCGGCGGCCTCCATGCGAATCACGTCGATGGACGCTTCCGGGCATTCCAGCAACCAGGCCAGGTCGGCCCGCAGCAGGTGCGGGTTCTGGCTGCCCGACCAGACGCGGCTGCCACCGGGCTGATAATCCGCCACGCCACAGGACGGGCCGATGGAGCCGTGCATCTGGTATGGCCACAGGTAGGTGCGCGGCATGCGCTGGCTGGCGGCGGCCAGGGCTGCGTCGACGTTGCCCTGGTCGAGCACGGTGCGGCGTACCCGCGGGTTGTCGCGGATTGCCTGCTCCACATCGCTCATGTCCGGCAGTGGGTGGTTCCAGGGTTTCCAGTGCACCTGCAGTTCCTGGGCGGCCTTGATTGCCTGCTCTTCGCGCAAGGCCACCACGCCGACAAAATCACGGATCACCACCACCGCAACAATGCCCGGGATATGGGCGATGGAAGACTCGTCGACCTTCAGCAGGCTGTTGCCGACAAAGTCACCGCAATCCAGGCCCGCATACGGTGGGCGGATCACCCGACCGTGGAGCATGTCCGGCACGCGCATGTCGTGCACGTACGTCAGTTCGCCGGTGGCCTTGCCCGGGATATCCACCCGGGCTGCGCCCTTGCCCACCAGGCGGTAATCAGCGGTGGCCTTGAGCGGTGCATCGCCGCTGATGCGCAGTTGGTCATACTCGCCCGTCACCAGTTCGCCATAAGTGATGGTGCGCCCGTCTTCGCCGCGGATAACGCCTGCGTCGACCTTGAGACTTTGAGCATTTACGGACCAGCGTTGCGCCGCCCGCGCCAGCAGGAAACGCCGGGCTTCGGCGGCGGCATTGCGCAGCGGAATCGCGGAGATCTGCAAGGTTGCGCTGGCAATGGTCGCGCCCTGGTTCGGCGCACGCTCGGTGTCGCCCAGCACCATGCGCACCTGGTCCATGGTCAGGTCCAGTTCTTCAGCGACGATCTGCGCCAGGGAGGTGCGAATGCCGGTGCCCAGGTCCACGTGGCCGTTGAAGGCGTACACCAGCCCGTCATCGTTCACTGCGATAAACAGCCCCAGTTCCTTGGGCTTGACCGTCGGTGTACCGCCCTTGGCCACCGGCCCCGAAGGTGGCAGCACATCGTCGACGATCAGCAGGACGCCGGCCTTGGCCAGCCATTGGTCACGGGAAGGGATTGCATCAGTCATGGTCATCGATCCACGTTCAAGGCATTTGGCGGGCGGCACGCAGCACCGCGCGGAGGATTTCGATATGGGTGCCACAGCGGCAGAGGTTGCCCGACAGTTCGCTGCGCACCTCGGCTTCGCTGGGGTTGGGATTGCGGTCGAGCAAGGCCTTGGCGGTCATGATCATGCCGTTGAGGCAGTAGCCGCACTGGGCGGCCTGTTCATCGATGAAGGCCTGCTGCACCGGGTGCGGGGTCTGGCGGGTGCCGAGGCCTTCGAGGGTGACGATGTTGCGGCCCACGGCACCCGACAGGGGGAAGACGCAGGAGCGTGCAGCCACGCCGTCGATGATCACCGTGCAGGCGCCGCACTCCCCCAGGCCGCAGCCGTATTTGGGGCCGTTGAGTTGCAGGTCATTGCGCAGGATCAACAACAGCGGGGTGTCGGCCATTGCGCTGACTTCGCTGGTGTGGCCGTTGACCTCAAGCGTTACCGTGATGTTCTGGCTGGTCATTCGCTTCGCCCGTTGGATTTGGTGAAGTGTCCACTACATCAAACAGTCAAAAAAAAGCGTCGCGTACCTGGGGTCTCGCGACACACTTGACGGGTGATGTGGTTACTACATCAACGTAGAGCAAAAACGGTGCCAGAAGATGGATGAATACCTGTGGCGAGGGAGCTTGCTCCCGCTGGGTTGCGAACCGCCCCCAAAAGATGGGCCTGCTGCGCAGTCCAGCGGGAGCAAGCTCCCTCGCCACAGGGGATCGGGGTCAGGTTTGGGGGTCGTCGATCATTTTGCGTAGCAGGAACAGTACGGCCACGCGTTCGGCGGGGTTGAGGTTGCTCAGGGTCAGTTCGGTGATGGTGGCGGCGCAAGGCACGGTTTGCTGCACCAGGGCGGCGCCGGAGTCGGATAGGTTGACCACGACTTTGCGTTTGTCCTGCGGGTCGGGTTCGAGGGTGATCAGTTCGCGGGCCTTGAGGCGTTCGACGATGCCACGGATGGTCGCCTGGTCGACGGCGGTGGCCTTGACCAGTTCGGTGAGCGAACTTGCACCGTGATCGCGCAGGGCGCACAGGGTGACGAACTGCACGGCGGTGAGCTGCGAGTCGCCGACGTTCTGCTGGAAGATCGCCAGGTGACGCTGGTAGGCCTTGCGCAGCAGGTGGCCGACTTGTTCGGAGAAAACGTAGGAATCAGGCACGGCGGGCTCGGGAAGGCGGTGGTCGATGGGGTGGCATGATGGCGGGGTTGTGGAAATGACTCAAGGATCTCATTGCCGGAACGCGGTTGAAATGTGGGAGCGGGCTTGCTCGCGAATGCGGTGTGTCAGGTGGCGCATGTGTGACTGACGT
>NZ_JBSVWQ010000330.1:0-4863 GCF_054071215.1 Pseudomonas sp. SDO5522_S412
AAAGGGGGGGGAGAAGTCACCGGGTGGGCGACGGACCCACCGCGGTCAGGAAAAACCCCGCTCCCACACTGGACCTGCTGTGTTTTCCAGGCTGTATTCCTGATCCAAATGTCTCGCGTTACCGAGGAGCCCTCATGGCCTTCCTGAATATGTTGCGCAAACGCCTGTTCGGCCTGATCCTGGTCGTCGTCGGCGTTTCGCTGATTACCTTCTGCATCTCCCACCTGATCCCGGGTGACCCGGCGCGCCTGATTGCCGGCGACCGGGCCAGCGACGCCATTGTCGAGAACATCCGCCATCAACTGGGCCTCGACCTGCCGCTGTACCAGCAATACGGCCGCTACATGAGCGACCTGCTGCACGGCGACCTCGGCACCTCGATCCGCACCAGCCGCCCGGTGCTGGAAGACCTGAAAGCGTTCTTCCCCGCGACCCTCGAACTGGCGGTCGCCGCCCTGCTGCTCTCGGTACTGGTGGGCGTACCGCTGGGGGTGCTGTCAGCGGTGTATCACAACCGCGCCATCGACCAGATCGCCCGAACGCTGGCGGTTACCGGCATTTCCACGCCGGCCTTCTGGCTCGGCCTGGGCCTGATCGTGTTGTTCTACGGCCAGCTCGGCTGGCTGCCCGGCAGCGGGCGGCTGGATGAAGGCCTCGAACCACCGCGCACCATCACCGGGTTCTACCTGTTCGACTCGCTGCTGGCCGGCGATATCCCACTGTTCCTGAATGCCCTGGAACACCTGATCCTGCCCGCCGTCACCCTGGGTTTCGTCAACCTCGGCGTGGTCGCCCGGCAGATCCGTTCGGCGATGCTCGACCAGTTGGGCGAGGACTACATCCGTACCGCCCGCGCCTACGGCCTGTCGCGCTGGGCGGTGATCCTGCGCCACGCCTTGCCCAACGCGCTGATCCCGTCGATCACCGTGCTCGGCCTGACCCTCGGCGACCTGCTGTACGGCGCGGTGCTGACCGAAACCGTGTTCGCCTGGCCGGGCATGGGTGCCTATGTGGTGAAGTCGATCCAGTCCCTGGATTTCCCGGCGGTGATGGGCTTCGCGATCCTGGTGTCGTTTATTTATGTACTGCTGAACATGCTGATCGACCTGCTCTACCGGGTGGTCGACCCGCGCATCGGCGAGGTGAATTGAGATGACCGCTCCCCTGACCATGCCCGTACCGGTGCCCCTGGAACAGCGCCCCACCTGGCGAGCGCGAATGGAGTACCTGGGCTATCAAATACGCCGCAGCCCGCTGACCATCGCCGGCCTGACCATCACCTTGATCGTGCTGATCTGCATGGCCTTCGCGCCCTGGTTGGCGAGCCATGACCCCAATGCCTTGAACCTGGCGCAACGCCTGGCCGAGCCCTCCGCCGAACATTGGTTCGGCACCGATGAAGTCGGCCGCGACCTGTTCAGCCGGGTGCTGTACGGCAGCCGCCAGTCGGTGGGCGTGGGGCTGTTCGTGGCGTTTTCGTCCTGCCTGGTGGGCGGGCTGCTGGGCTGCCTGTCGGGGATTATCGGCGGGCGTTTCGACAGCCTGATCATGCGCCTGATGGACATCATGCTGTCGGTGCCGTCCCTTGTGCTGATCATGGCCCTGGCCGCCGCACTGGGCCCGAGCCTGTTCAATGCGATGCTGGCGATCACCGTGGTGCGCATCCCGTTCTACGTGCGCCTGGCCCGGGGCCAGGCCCTGAGCATTCGGCAGATGGGCTACGTCAAGGCATCCCAGACCTTCGGCGCCGGGCGCTGGCACATCGTGTCGTGGCACGTAGGCCGCAATGCGATGCCGCCGTTGCTGGTGCAACTGAGCCTGGACATCGGCAGCGCGATCCTGATGGCCTCGGCCCTGGGTTTCATCGGCCTGGGTGCACAACAGCCCACCGCCGAATGGGGCGCGATGGTTGCCACCGGGCGCAATTTCATTCTCGACAACTGGTGGTACTCGACCTTTCCGGGGCTGGCGATCCTGGTCACCGCGACCGGCTTCAACCTGCTGGGTGACGGTGTTCGTGACCTGCTCGACCCACGGCAACAGGGGAAATGACCATGTCCAGTCCGGCAGTGCTTGCCATCGACAACCTGAGCCTGGAATTCCCGGCTTACCGCAACAACGTCCAGGCACTCAACGGCGTGTCGTTGCACGTCAACCCCGGCGAAGTCGTCGGCGTAGTGGGTGAATCCGGCTCCGGCAAATCCGTGACCGCGATGCTCAGCCTGCGCCTGCTGCCGGAGCGCAGTTACCGGATCACCGCCGGCAGCTTGCAGATGCTCGGCCGCGACATGCTCGGTGCCAGCGAGAAGGAGCTGCTGCAGATCCGCGGGCGTGACGCGGCGATGATCTTCCAGGAGCCGATGACCGCGCTGAACCCGACCCGGCGCATTGGCCGGCAGATGCTCGATGTGATCATCCACCACCAGCGCCTGAGCAAGGCCGCCGCCCGTGCCAAGGCCATCGCCCTGCTGCGGGACATGCACATCGCCGACCCCGAGCAAGTGCTCGACAGCTACCCCTTCGAACTCTCCGGCGGCATGCGCCAGCGGGTGATGATCGCCCTGGCATTTTCCTGCGACCCTCAGTTGCTGATCGCCGACGAGCCCACCACTGCCCTCGACGTCACCGTGCAACGCCAGGTGCTGTTGCTGCTGCGGGAAAAAGCCCGGGAACGCGGCACCGCGATCCTGCTGATCACCCACGACATGGCTGTGGTCTCGCAGTTCTGCGACCGGGTGTATGTGATGTACACCGGCGCCGTGGTGGAAGAAGGCCCCACCGCCCAGGTGATGAGCGACCCGCGCCATCCCTACACCCAAGGGTTACTCAGCGGCTTGCCGGAACAGGTGAAACCCGGCGACGACCTGCTGACCATCCCCGGCCAAGTGCCCAACCTTGCCGCCCTGCCCTCAGGCTGCACCTTTCGCGAACGCTGCCCCCAGGCCATGAGCCAATGCATCGAGCGCCCGCGCCTGGACCTGATCAACCCTGCCGGCACCCGCAAAAGTGCGTGCTGGCTGACTGCCGGGGAGTCGGTGCAATGACCGTGTCTCAAGATTCACTGCTGGCTTTGCGGGATGTACGGGTCAAGTTCCCGGTAAAAACCGACTGGCTGGGCCGCCCGCGCGGTTATGCCCACGCCCTCAACGGCATCGACTTGCAGGTGCGCCGTGGGGAAACCCTGGGGATTGTCGGCGAGTCCGGCTGCGGTAAAAGCACCCTCGCCCAATTGCTGATGGGCCTGGTCAAGCCCAGTGACGGTGAAGTGGACTGGGTCTACGAAAGTGCCCGGGAACGCCACCGGCATGTGCAGATCGTATTCCAGGACCCGCAATCGTCCCTCGACCCGCGCCTGCCCATCTGGAAAATCATTACCGAGCCGCTGTTCGCCCTTGGCGACACGCCCAAGAGTGAAATGCGCACCATCGCCGCCAAGGTCGCCGCGCAGGTAGGCATTCGCGCCGAATACCTGGACCGTTACCCGCACCAGTTTTCCGGTGGCCAGCGCCAACGCATCGCCATCGCCCGCGCGCTGGCGTCCAACCCGAGCATCCTGGTGCTGGACGAGCCGACCTCGGCCCTGGATATCTCGGTGCAGGCGCAAATCCTCAACCTGCTGGCCGAGCTGCAACGGCGGCTGGGGCTGACCTACATCCTGATCTCCCACAACGTTTCGGTGGTGCGGCACATGGCCGACCGGGTGGCGGTGATGTACCTGGGGCAGATCGTGGAACTGGGGTGTGCCGAGCAAGTGCTGGAGCAGCCGAAGCATCCGTACACCCAGCTGTTGCTGGAGGCGGTGCCCAAGCTGGGGGTGGCGCTGGACGACGCGTATGTCAGTGCACCGACAGAGCTGCCGGGGAACCGGGTGTTGCCGGGTGGGTGTTTCTTTCTCGACCGCTGCCCGAGGCGTACACAAGGCTGTGAGCGGCCGCAGCGGTTGACGGGTGGGATGAGTCAGCAGGTGCGGTGTCACCTGGAACATCCGTGAGGCGTCCTTAACGAAATTTTCATGATTGCGCGGCTATGATCCGCCACCTCGTTGGGGAGTAGCCTGCTTCGGATTCTCGAAGCGTTCGTATCAACATTCTCGGCAACATGCCGTGGTGCGAACACCATTTTGGTTGGTGAGACCAGCGACACATCCATGCCTGAAGTCGGCCGTGTGGTTGTGTCGTTGACTCATACAGCCCGACTGGAAGCCTTACCGTGAACCCTATTTCCCTGATTCTTCTCGCCCTTGCCATGTCCACGGACGCCTTTGCGGCGGCCATTGGCAAAGGTTCCAGCCTGCACAAACCACGCCTGACCGAAGCCCTGCGGGCCGGGCTGATCTTTGGTGTGATCGAAGCGATCACGCCGATCATCGGCTGGGCTATCGGCCAGGCTGCCACCCGCTGGGTGGAGCAGTGGGACCACTGGATCGCCTTTACCCTGCTGGTAGCCCTGGGCCTGCACATGATCTACAACGGCTTGAAGGCCGATGATCCAGAGGAAGAGAAACCGAGCCAGCACTCGTTCATGATTCTTGCCGTGACCGCGTTTGCTACCAGCATTGATGCCTTGGCGGTGGGTGTGGGCCTGGCGTTTGTCGACGTGAATATCCTGGTGGCCGCTGCGGCGATCGGCTTGGCGACGATGACCATGGTAACCATCGGCATGATGCTTGGCCGGGTGTTGGGGACTGTGGTCGGCAAGCGCGCCGAGATGGTCGGCGGCGTGGTGTTGATGCTGGTGGGTGCGACGATTTTGTATGAGCACCTGTCGGCCTAGAAACCGGCGAAGATCAAAATGTGGGAGCGGGCTTGGGTGGGAGCGGGCTTGCTCGCGAAAGCGGTGGTTCAGCCAGCCTATTGAGCGACT
>NZ_JBSVWQ010000331.1:0-4858 GCF_054071215.1 Pseudomonas sp. SDO5522_S412
TCAGTTAGTGGTGTGCTGGCTGACACGCCGCCTTCGCGAGCAAGCCCGCTCCCACATTTAGATTGCATTCCAAGGCTGGTCATCCGGTGGGGCGACTTACACAAAGCCAATAAATATCGGATTGTGTTGTAGGAAGTTTCTGAATGTTACCGAGCCCGGCAAATGTGTAACCCCACGCCCAAACATGAGGCAAAGTGCTACGCCGTTGCCCCGAAAACCCGCGTCTTAGACGCCCTGAAAAATTAGATCCAACGCTACACTTGCCGTGCTAGAAGGGTTTGCGAATAATAGGCCCGCAACTTGCAGCGTTAACAGGTTTAATATCTTTTGCCTCTGCATAAAATCAAGAGGCTGTCAATGTGCTGGAACCGCTTTCTCGGTGCTTCTGTAAATTGTTGTCGCATTGAGGAAATATCGGCTTCCGGCCTGTCGTTAGAATGCCGATCACTCGCTCGTCGTCGCCGATGCTGAACTGGCGCAGGACGCAGCACCGCTATTCGGTTTCACTCATTCGCATCGTGGGCCCTGGCTCATACTGCTGTTTTGCCCTATACCGATGGAGTCCCAAGATGAAGAAACTCGTGCTGTTGGGCGCCCTGGCGCTGTCCGTGCTGTCCATGCAGGCTTTCGCCGAAGGCAAGCCACTGAAGATTGGTATTGAAGCGGCTTACCCTCCGTTTGCCTCCAAGGCACCGGACGGCAGCATCGTCGGTTTTGACTACGACATCGGCAACGCCCTGTGTGAGCAGATGCAGGTCAAGTGCACCTGGGTCGAGCAGGAATTCGACGGCCTGATCCCGGCGCTGAAAGTGCGCAAGATCGACGCCATCCTGTCCTCGATGTCCATCACTGACGATCGCAAGAAGTCCGTGGACTTCACCAACCGCTACTACCTGACCCCAGCTCGCCTGGTATTGAAGGAAGGCACTGCCGTCAGCGACAGCCTGGATGAATTGAAAGGCAAGAAAATCGGCGTGCAGCGCGGTTCGATCCACGACCGTTTCGCCAAGGAAGTGCTGGCTCCCAAAGGCGCCACCATTGTTCCTTACAGCTCGCAGAACGAAATCTACCTGGACGTAGAAGCCGGTCGCCTTGATGGCACCGTAGCCGACGCCACCCTGTTGCAGGAAGGCTTCCTCGACACGCCAGCCGGTAAAGGCTACGCGTTCACCGGCCCGGCCTTCACCGACGCCAAGTACTTCGGCGACGGTATCGGCATCGCGGTACGTAAAGGCGACAAGGAAAACCTGGACCGCATCAACGCTGCAATCGCTGCGATCCGTGCCAGCGGCAAGTACAAGGCAATCCAGGACAAGTACTTCAACTTCGACATTTACGGCCCAGAAGCCAAGTAAACCGTCGCAGCTGTCTGTCCAGAATGGCGCAAGCACCAGGATCTCTGAAGTTTGCGCCATTTTTTCATCCCCCTTTTCGAGGACCTGAATCATGTTGAAAGGCTACGGGGCTGTCATCCTCGATGGCGCTTGGTTGACGCTTCAGCTCGCCTTGTCGTCCATGGCCCTGGCCATTGTTCTGGGTCTGATCGGGGTCGCGTTGCGCCTCTCGCCGGTGCGCTGGTTGGCCTGGCTGGGCGACCTGTACTCCACGGTGATCCGCGGGATCCCCGACCTGGTGCTGATCCTGCTGATTTTCTACGGCGGTCAGGACCTGCTTAACCGCGTTGCGCCGTTGCTCGGCTACAACGACTACATTGACTTGAACCCCTTGGCCGCCGGTATCGGCACCCTGGGTTTCATCTTTGGCGCCTACCTTTCGGAAACCTTCCGTGGCGCCTTCATGGCCATTCCCAAGGGCCAGGCCGAAGCCGGCCTGGCGTATGGCATGAGCCCGTTCCAGGTGTTTTTCCGGGTGATGGTGCCGCAGATGATTCGGCTGGCGATCCCCGGGTTTACCAACAACTGGCTGGTACTGACCAAGGCTACCGCATTGATTTCGGTGGTGGGCCTGCAAGACATGATGTTCAAGGCCAAGCAGGCGGCAGACGCCACCCGCGAACCTTTTACCTTCTTCCTCGCAGTGGCGGCGATGTACCTGGTGATCACCAGCGTGTCGTTGCTGGCCCTGCGTCATCTTGAGAAGCGCTACTCCGTAGGCGTAAAGGCGGCTGATCTATGATCTTCGACTACAACGTCATCTGGGAGGCCATGCCGCTGTACCTCGGCGGCTTGCTGACCACCCTGAAACTGCTGGCCATTTCGCTGTTCTTCGGTTTGCTCGCGGCCTTGCCCCTGGGCCTGATGCGCGTGTCCAAGCAGCCGATCGTCAACGGTGTTGCCTGGCTCTACACCTATGTGATTCGCGGCACGCCGATGCTGGTGCAGCTGTTCTTGATCTACTACGGCCTGGCCCAGTTCGAAGCGGTGCGCGAAAGCTTCATGTGGCCACTGCTGTCCAGCGCGACCTTCTGCGCGTGCCTGGCGTTTGCCGTGAACACCAGCGCCTATACCGCCGAGATCATCGCCGGCAGCCTCAAGGCCACGCCCCACGGCGAGATCGAGGCAGCCAAGGCCATGGGCATGTCGCGCTACAAGCTGTACCGCCGGATCCTGCTGCCATCGGCCCTGCGCCGGGCGCTGCCGCAATACAGCAACGAAGTGATCATGATGCTCCAGACCACCAGCCTTGCGTCCATCGTCACCCTGATCGACATCACCGGTGCCGCGCGCACGGTGAACGCCCAGTACTACTTGCCGTTCGAAGCCTATATCACTGCGGGTGCGTTCTACCTGTGCCTGACCTTCATCCTGGTGCGTCTGTTCAAGTTGGCCGAAGGCCGCTGGCTGAGCTACCTGGCTCCACGGAAGCATTGATATGGAACGTATCGATCACCTGTTGCCCTGGGGTCACCTGGGCTGCGAACGCCAGCTGACGGTGTTTCGTTTCGGTAGCGGCGAGCGCAAGGCTTATATCCAGGCCAGCCTGCACGCGGATGAATTGCCCGGCATGCGCGCCGCCTGGGAGCTGAAAAAGCGCCTGACGGAACTGGAACAGCAAGGCGCCCTCAACGGCGTGATCGAGCTGGTTCCCGTCGCCAATCCGATGGGCCTGGGGCAACTGCTGCAAGGCAGTCACCAGGGCCGTTTCGAGATCGGCAGCGGCAAGAATTTCAACCGCGACTTCGTTGAGTTGAGCGAGCCGGTTACCGAGTTGCTCAACGGCAAGCTGGGGGATGATCCTCACGCCAATGTGCGCTTGATCCGCCAGGCCATGAGCGATGCGCTCAATGCGTTGCCGGCGCCGAGCAGCCAGTTGCAAGGCATGCAGCGAGTGTTGCTGAGCCATGCCTGCACCGCCGACGTGGTCCTCGACCTGCATTGCGACGCCGAAGCCGCGTTGCACATGTACGCGCTGCCGCAACACTGGCCGCAGTGGCGTTCGCTGTCGGCGCACCTGAATGTGAAGGTCGGCCTGCTGGCGGAAGATTCCGGCGGCAGTTCGTTTGACGAAGCCTGTTCGCTGCCGTGGCTGCGCCTGTCCCGGGCGTTCCCCGAGGCGCAGATTCCCCTGGCATGCCTGGCGACGACTCTGGAGCTGGGTGGCCAGGCCGATACTGGCCGTGACGAAGCGATTTTCCACGCTGAAGGCATCCTGGCGTTCCTCGCCGAGCAAGGCCTGATCCGTGGTGAATGGCCCGCGCCGCAGCACGAGCCCTGCGAAGGCCTGCCCTTCGAAGGCACCGAGTTGTTGTTCGCGCCCCACGCCGGCGTGATCAGCTACCTGCGTAAAGCCGGTGACGTAGTCGAAGCCGGCGACCCGATATTTGAAGTGATCGATCCCTTGTCCGACCGCGTGAGCATTGTTTGCGCGGGCACGCCTGGGGTGCTGTTTGCCGTTGAACGGCTACGTTATGCCCAAGCGGGTTTCTGGCTGGCCAAGGTGGCGGGGCGCGAAGCGCTGCGGCACGGGCGCTTGCTCAACGACTGACCAACTGTTTTTGTGAGAACCGACCGCATGTACAAACTTGAAGTCCAAGACCTGCATAAACGCTATGGCAGTCATGAAGTGCTCAAAGGTGTTTCCCTGGCCGCCGCGGCCGGTGATGTGATCAGCATCATCGGGTCCAGTGGCTCGGGCAAAAGTACCTTTTTGCGCTGCATCAACCTGCTGGAGCAGCCCCACGCCGGCAAGATTCTGCTCAATAACGAAGAGCTGAAACTGGTGGCCAACAAGGACGGCGCCATGAAGGCTGCAGACCCGAAACAGCTGCAACGCATGCGTTCGCGACTGTCGATGGTGTTTCAGCACTTCAACCTGTGGTCCCACATGACCGCGCTGGAAAACGTCATGGAAGCACCTGTGCACGTCTTGGGCATGTCGAAAAAAGACGCCCGGGAAAAGGCCGAGCACTACCTGGCTAAAGTGGGTGTGGGCCATCGCAAGGATGCGTTCCCTGGCCACATGTCCGGCGGTGAACAGCAACGCGTGGCGATTGCCCGTGCCCTGGCGATGGAGCCTGAGGTGATGCTGTTCGACGAACCCACCTCGGCCCTCGACCCGGAGCTGGTGGGCGAAGTGCTCAAGGTGATGCAGGACCTGGCCCAGGAAGGCCGGACCATGGTGGTGGTGACCCACGAAATGGGCTTTGCCCGTGAAGTCTCCAACCAACTGGTGTTCCTGCACAAAGGCATCGTTGAAGAACGTGGCAACCCGCACGAAGTGCTGGTAAACCCACAGTCCGAGCGTTTGCAGCAGTTTCTTTCCGGCAGCTTGAAGTAAACAGAACTGCTTTTATGCACTGAATTAGTGCAAGCTTCACAATCCTGAGGTTGCCCCAATCCCCTGTGGGAGCGGGCTTGCTCGCGAAAGCGGTGTATCAGTCGATACATCCGGTGACTGA
>NZ_JBSVWQ010000332.1:0-4847 GCF_054071215.1 Pseudomonas sp. SDO5522_S412
AGTCACTGATGCTTTAACTGACAGACCGCCTTCGCGAGCAAGCCCGCTCCCACAGTTTGATCGCATTTCAATCAGGTTTTAGCGCACGCCTTCCGAGCGCAATGCTGCCGGCGTGTAGTCGGCCGCCTTGGCCGCAAAGCCGAACACAAAGCTGCTCTTCTCTTCGTTCTTCATGCCCAGGGCGATGTAGCGCCCGGCGATGATGTCGTACAGGGTTTCGACGGTGTAGGCCGGCACCTGATGGTCGTAGTAGAACTGCGCGTGACCTTCAGCAACACGCCACAGCTGGCCGCGGCCGTCGTAGTGGTCCACCAGCGCCACCTGCCAGCTGTCTTCGTCGATGTACATGTGGCGCTTGGCGTAGATGTGCCGCTCGCTCGGCTTGACCGTGCCGATCACTTCCCAGACCCGGTGCAGCTCGTAGCGGGTCAGGTCCTGGTTGATGTGGCCGGCCTTGATGATGTCGTCGTACTTGAGGGTCGGCGAATCGAGCTTGTAGCTGTTGTAGGGAATGTACATCTCCTTCTTGCCCACCAGCTTCCAGTCGTAGCGGTCGGGGGCGCCGGAGAACATGTCGAAGTTATCCGAGGTGCGCAGGCCGTCGGCCGCAGTGCCCGGCCCGTCGTAGGCCACTTGCGGCGCACGGCGTACCCGGCGCTGGCCGGCGTTGTAGACCCAGGCCAGGCGCGGTTCCTTCACCTGGTCGAGCGTCTCATGCACCAACAGTACGTTGCCGGCCAGGCGCGCCGGGGCGGTCACCGATTGTTTGAAGAAGGTCAGTACGTTGGCGCCCTTGACCGGGTCCATGTCCGGGATCAGTTGCGGCACGGCCACTTCTTCCTCGAAACGGATCGGGGTGTAGCTGCCGTTGGTCTGCGGCGTGGCCTGGGTGATGATGCGGCGCAGGTTGCCGCCGTGGTAACGGGTGATGTGGTTCCACAGCACTTCCACGCCATTTTTCGGAATCGGGAAGGCGTAGTAGCGGTTGCCGGTGAAATTTTCCAGGCCGTTGCCGTCGTTGATCGCGTGTACGTTGAGCGCGCTGCGCTTGATCGACTCGTAGATCTCCGGCGGCAGGTTGACCGTGCGGTGGGTCGGGTACACCGGAATCTTGTAGGTTTGCGGGTAGCGCTTGAACATCGCCACCTGGCCTTCGGAGAGTTTGTCCTTGTACTGGTCGACCGTAGCGGCGGTGATCACGAACAGCGGCTTTTCATTGGCGAACGGGTCAGCGAGGAAACCCTTGCTGTCCACCGCCCCGGCGTTTTTCGGGATACCACCGGTCCATGCCGGGATCGAACCATCGGCGTTACCGGCCTTCTCGGCGCCCACCGGGGTCAGGGTAGTGCCGAGCTTGGCCGCTTCTTCCGGCGACACTGCGGCCATCACGTTGGCGGCCAACAGGCTCAGGGCCAACACCCCGCATTGCAGAATCATTTTGCGCATAGTCTCTTGTCCTTACTTAAGCCAAATCAGAAGTTCACGCCAAAGCTGAGGGCGATGAAGTCGCGGTCGGTGAGGGTGTTGTAGTCACCGCCAAAAAAGTCGGTGTAGCTCAGGCTCGCGGTGTAGGTGTTGCGGTAGTCCGCATCCACGCCGACGCTGATGGCCTTGGCGCCTTCGTTGAACAGGCCGTTGGGGCCGTAGCCGCTGACGTCCTGGGACCACGACACGTTGGGCTTGAGGTTGACCCCGGCGAATACGTTGTTGTAATCGAGGATGGCCCGGGCGCGATAACCCCAGGAGTTGGCCGTGACAAACCCATCGGTGTCGCCGCCGAAGCCGTACTGGCCGTAGACCGAGTCACGGCCATAACGCAGCTTGGATTTCGCCTCCAGCCCGCCGACGTGCACAAAGGCCGCCTCGCCCACCAGGGTCAGGCGTTCGGCGCCCAGTACCTGGTCGAAGAATTGGGTCATGGTGCTCTGGATCTGGGTGATTTCCTTGCGGCGGTAGCCGGCGTTGTCGGCACCGAAGGAACTGCTGATCGGTGAAGCGGCGTTGCCGGCAATCGGGTTGACCAGGGCCAGCGTCAGGTCGGTGGTGTTGAGTTGTACGGGAGCATTCGGGCGGTAGCTGATTTCGCCGGTCCAGGCGGTGCCGGTGGGCAAGGTGGTGGAGAAACTGGCACCGAACAGGCGGATGTTTTCCGGGTAGTCGAGGTAATACTGGCCGCGACCGAGCATCGTGCTTTGCGCCAGGCCGGCCCCGGTACCCGGGGCGATCCCGTTGGCCGCGTTGGCAATAGCGCCAATGGTTGCCAGGTTGGTGTTGGCGGTGATGGTACCGACGGTGGGCGTGCGGCTGTGATAGTTCATGAAGTACAGGCCGTACTCGGTGTCATCTCCCAGCCAGCGCAACGCCATGCCGAACTGGCCGCCATCGCGCGCCTCGCGGTCTTTTGCACGCTGCACCACTACGCCTTCTTTCGTAACCTGGAAGCCCTGGCCAAACGCCGCCGCCACCGGTTGCAACGGCGCAATCGCCGGGCTGCCGACGGTGTAGTTGCCGTTGCAGCCATGGGCCACCACGTCGTTACCGAAGAAGGTGCCGCAGTTGTCCACCACGGTGTTTTCCCAGTTCAACTGGTAGAAACCTTCCACGCTCAACTGGTTGGTGAGGCTTTGGGAGGCGAACACCATGTTGACCGGAATCAGGCCTTCCTTGATCTCGGCGCCAGGGCGGCGGAACGCGGAAACGTCGATGGGGTTGATGCTGTTGATGGAGTTGCCGATGAACGTACTTTCCCCCCAACTGACCACCTGTTTACCGACGCGCACGTTGCCCGGCAAATCGCCGATGGAATAGTTGTGATAGACAAATGCATCGAGTAATTCGTAGCCGGAAGAGCGCGCGCCTTCGTCGCGGTGGTTATTGCTGATCTGCTTGAATTCGCGGTCTTCGTCCTGCAGTTCGAAGTCGTACCAGTACTTGCCGCGCACGAACACGCCGCTGTCGCCGTACTTGAGTTCCAGGTCGTGGATGCCCTTGAAGATCTTGGAGAAGGTCTCACCCTTCTTGAAGTTCAGGCGACCATCATCGCCGGTGGAAGCCTGGCCCGTTCCGCCGTTGGGAATGCCCACCAGCTTCTTGTCGGCATCGCGCATGCCCCAGCTGGCACCGACCGACAGCGAGGAATCGAATTGCCCTTCGATCTCGCCGATGTTGAACGAAACAGCCTGCGCCTGGGCACAGCAACCCAAAGCAACCGCAGCGGCCAGCGCCTGTGGCCTGAAGATGGCGCGCATTGTTGTTTTTGTCATGCGTCTTCCCCGGTGGTGTGACAGAAGGCCCCACCCTACTGCCCGCGATCAAGAGCGATAAGCGCACCAAGGAGGTATTCGTGTTGTCGCTCGAAAGGATGAGAGGGCGCTCTGGCCGGGGTCCTGGAGAGGCCATGGACGAGATGGATGAAGGATTATCAGGAGGATGGATGAGGTGTTATTGCCACTGTTGCGGGTTTGGTAACAGTCCTTGTCTCGAATCGCTATTTTTCATTTTGTAACAAAAGCCTATTCTTGCCTGGCTTTCAGGGCAAACCGCCCGCTTCCAGAACCTGGAAGAACAGCCAGTTTTTTATGGATTGATCAATATTTTCAATCTGTTACCGGTGTTCACTGACGTTGATTTATTGCTCCTTGATCAAACGTCTTACTTCAGCCGCTGCCTTTGCAGCGGCTTTTTTTATGCCTGAAATAAAGCGGGGCGCCATGGCGCCCCGCTTGATTAAAACTTTTTCACGTAATGATCACAGGCTGTACTTCTGCAGGTTGGCCATCATCTCCTTCAAGGCCTCGATGTTGTCCTTGGGGTGAGCGGCCCCGTCGAAGTCACAGATTTGCTGCCAGTGGGCGGCGACATCATCCGGGGAGAACCCGGCTTCAGGGTCGAACCCAACCCCCAGGCTGCGCTCCCAGCGGGTCTTGCCGATCCAGCCGCCGCCCACCTCAAACAGCCCGGAGGTTTCCTGACACGCCTCGCTGCCCAGGTACACCACCAGCGGGCTGATCAATTCCGGCTTGAGGCGTTCGAAGACTTGCGGCGGGATCAGGCCTTCGGTCATACGTGTACCGCCGGTGGGGGCGATGGCGTTGACCAGGATGTTGTTCTTGCGGCCTTCCAGCGCCAGGGTGCGGGTCAGGCCGTACAGGCCGAGCTTGGCCATGCCGTAGTTGGACTGGCCGAAGTTGCCGTAGATACCGGAGGTGGAGGCGGTGAAGATCACCCGGCCGTAGGCTTGTTCACGCAGGTGGGGCCAGGCGGCGCGGGTGACTTTGTAGGCGCCTTCGACGTGTACGCGGTAGACCAGGTCCCAGTCGCTGTCTTCCATTTTGTGGAAGGTTTTGTCCCGCAGGATCCCGGCGTTGTTGACCACGACGTCGATGCGGCCGAAGGCGTCGAGGGCGTTCTGGACGATCTTGTCACCGTCGGTGACGGAGTCGTGGTTGGCCTCGGCGATGCCGCCGGCTTCGCGGATTTCGGCCACTACGCGGTCGGCCGCCGAGGCGTTGGCGCCTTCGCCCTGGGTTGAGCCGCCAAGATCGTTGACCAGCACTTTGGCGCCGTGTCTGGCGAACAGGAGTGCGTGGGCGCGGCCTAGTCCGCCGCCGGCACCGGTGACGATCACGACCTTGTCTTGGAACTGCACAGGCTCACTCATTGGGGACTCCAGGGGTGGTTAGGGGTGGATGGGTTGAGTGTCAGGCACGGGGCCTGGGGTCACAATAAATACGGCTGGGGGTGAATGGTGCGCGATAAGGCTGGGGGATGATTGGTGTGGGTTAGATGGGGGACATATCCGTTATTTAGGTAACGGCGGCTTATGGTTCCGCTCTTACAGCGGCTCA
>NZ_JBSVWQ010000333.1:0-4796 GCF_054071215.1 Pseudomonas sp. SDO5522_S412
TCCACCGCATTCGCGAGCAAGCCCGCTCCCACATTTCAACCGTGCCCGCTTGGCTATTTATGTGTTTCGACCCACTCCAGTGCGGTCCGCCAGATGCAGATCCCCAGGAAGTACGCCGACATCAGCAACCACAGGCCCAGGGTCAGGCGATTGGTGTACGGGAAGTCGATCACCAGCAGCAGGCTGCACAGCAACCAGATGGTGGTCACGGCAATATTGATCGGCATGAAGCGCTTGACCCGGAACGGGTGCAGGAACTTCATCGGCGTCACGGTCAGCAACGCCAGGCCGATCACGGTGAGCAAGGTGACCCAGGCTTCCGGCTGGATGATATAGACGCACAGCGCCACCACGTTCCATGCGGCGGGGAAGCCGACGAAGTAGTTGTCCTTGCTCTTCATGTTGACGTTGCAGAAGCAGAACAGCGACGACACCAGAATCACCGACACCGTAAACAACGGGGTGAAGTCCGGCAGGGCGATATAGCGATAGATAAACAGCGCCGGAATAAACACGTACGTCAGGTAATCAATCACCAGGTCCAATACCGAGCCATCGAAGCTTGGCAGCACTGTTTGCACATTCACCCGTCGCGCGAGAGAGCCGTCGACCCCATCGACGATCAAGGCCAGGCCCAGCCACAGCAGGCAAGCCTTGGGCTGGTTGTCGAGCAGTGCCAGGGTGGCCAGGAAGGCCAGCACCACGCCGGTGGCGGTAAAACCATGGGCGCCCCAGGCCTTGAGACGGGCTACATGCAGGGTCGATATCACAGGGGCGTTCTCCAAAAGGTGAAACAGGGCAGCCGACGGGGTAGCACCGTCGAATCTGGCCAGAGTGTGCAGGTATCGACCGGGAAGGGTGGGATAAGGTTCACCACCCGGCGTAGGTTAAGCGTAGCAAGCGCAGGACGTTTCGGCATCAGCCTTGGCGAAACACCAGTGCCTTTAATCCGCTTTGCGGGTCGATATCGGGGAATTCCGGCGGGTTTTCCAGCCGCTGGTCAAAGCGCAGGCCAGGCGCTTCGCGGGTTACGCCGTCGATCAGGAAGTCTTCGCCGAACGCCGGGTCGTTCATGCACGCCAGCACCGTACCCTGGGCCGTGAGCAAATCCGGCAGGCGACGCAGCACCCGCTGGTAGTCCTTGGTCAAAAGGAAACTGCCTTTCTGGAACGAGGGCGGGTCGATGATCACCAGGTCGTACGGGCCGCTGTTGGTGACCTTGGCCCACGACTTGAACAGGTCGTGGCCGAGGAACGTCACCTTGCTCAGGTCGTGGCCGTTCAGGCGGTGATTGTCACGGCCACGGCTCAGGGCGCCTCGGGCCATGTCCAGGTTCACCACATGCTCGGCGCCGCCTTCGATGGCCGCCACGGAGAAACCACAGGTGTAGGCGAACAGGTTCAGCACCCGCAGGCCATGAGCCTGTTCGCGTACCCAGTTGCGGCCGTAACGCATGTCGAGGAACAGCCCACTGTTCTGCTTTTTGCCCAGGTCGATCAGGTAGCGCAGGCCGCCTTCGGTGATGGTCAGTTCGTCGACCACCTCGCCCAGCAGCCATTCGGTGGTGCTTTGCGGCAGGTAGCGGTGTTGCAGCGCCACGGTATGGGCGCCGAATGACCGCCAGTCGATCTGCACCAGCATCTGCTTCAAGGCCTCAAGCTCCGCGGCTTCAGGCTCCTTGAACAGCGAGACCAGCACCACGCCTTGGAGCCAGTCCACTGTCAGTTGCTCCAGGCCCGGCCAGCAGCGGCCACGCCCGTGAAACAGGCGCCGGGTCTCGGCGGGGACGGTTTGCAGGGCGTTCAGCAAATGGGTGTGCAGGGTGGCGAGTGCGTCTGGGGTCATCGGGCAACGTCGGTCATTGAGCGGGCGGCATTTTAAACACAATTGCGGGGTGTTCGGGAGTTGAAGCACAACGTGCTTTGAATTTGCTGATTGGCAGTGATTTATGCTCAAAAGTCCCCGATAGGCGGCGCACAACAGTCAAAAAATCCCTTGGCACCGACATAAACTGGAAAAAAAGCCCGGAGGTGCCCATGAACGGTTTCGCGAGTGCAGTGAGTCAGACAGCGATGGACCAGGAAGAACTGGCAGAATGGCGCGATGCCCTGGCCTCCCTGGTGGCCAACGCCGGCGCGGCGCGCGCACGGGAGATCCTCGACATGCTGGCGGATGCCGGCGGCGCGCCGCACGTCGCCTGGAAACCCCGGCATGGCACGCCCTACATCAATAGCATCGCCGTAGAGCAGCAACCGCCGTTTCCCGGCGACCTGGCCACCGAAGAACGCCTGGCCTCAGTGGTGCGCTGGAACGCCCTGGCCATGGTAGTGCGCGCCAACCAGGCCTATGGCGAACTGGGCGGGCATATCGCCAGCTACGCCAGCGCGGCGGATTTGTTCGAGGTGGGCTTCAACCACTTTTTCCGGGCCCGAAGCGACAGTTTTGGCGGCGACCTGGTGTTCTACCAGCCGCATTCCGCCCCCGGCATCTATGCTCGCGCCTTCCTTGAAGGGCGCCTGAGCGAGGCCGACCTGGCCCACTATCGCCAGGAAATCGGTGCAGGCAAGGCGGGCGCCCGAGGTTTGTCCAGCTATCCCCATCCGTGGTTGATGCCGGACTTCTGGCAATTTCCCACCGGGTCCATGGGCATTGGCCCCATCAGCTCGATTTTCCAGGCGCGGTTCATGCGCTACCTGCAACACCGCGGCTTGCAGGACACCACCGACCGCCACGTATGGGGCGTATTCGGCGACGGCGAGATGGACGAACCGGAAAGCATGTCGGCCCTGACCCTGGCCGCCCGTGAAGGCCTGGACAACCTGACCTGGGTGGTCAACTGCAACCTGCAACGGCTCGACGGCCCGGTGCGTGGCAACGGGCGAATTATCGACGAGCTGGAGGCGTTGTTCGCCGGTGCCGGCTGGAACGTGATCAAGCTGGTCTGGGGCTCGGACTGGGACGCCTTGCTGGCCAAGGACACCGACGGCGAGCTGGCGCGCACCCTGTCGCAGACGGTGGACGGACAGTTCCAGACCTTCGCCGCCAAGGACGGCGCCTACAACCGCGAACATTTCTTCGGCCAGAGCGAGGCGCTGTCCAAACTGGTCGAGGGCCTGAGCGACGAGCAGATCGACCGCCTCAAGCGCGGCGGCCATGACATGGTCAAGATCCACGCCGCCTATCACGCGGCGCGCCGGGTCGCCGGCAAACCCACGGTAATCCTGGCCCAGACCAAAAAGGGCTTTGGCATGGGCGAGGCCGGGCAGGGCAAGATGACCACCCACCAGCAGAAGAAGCTCGACCGCGAGGCCTTGATCGCCTTCCGCAATCGCTTCCAGTTGCCGCTGTCGGATGAACAGGCCGAATCCCTGAGCTTCTACAAACCGGCTGAAGACAGCCTCGAAATGCGTTACCTGCACCAGCGCCGCGCCACCCTCGGCGGGTATGTGCCGAGCCGTGGCCAGCAGGCGCCCACCGTGAGTGTCCCGCCGGTGTCGGGCTACGGCGCGTTTGCCACCCAGGCGGAGGGCAAGGAAATGTCCACCACCATGGCCTTTGTGCGCATGCTCACCAATCTGCTCAAGGACAAGGCCCTCGGCCCGCGCATCGTGCCCATCGTCGCCGACGAAGCGCGCACCTTCGGCATGGCCAACCTGTTCAAGCAGATCGGCATCTATTCCAGCGTCGGCCAGCGCTACGAGCCCGAAGACATCGGCTCGATCCTCAGTTACCGCGAAGCCACCGACGGGCAGATCCTTGAAGAAGGCATCAGCGAAGCCAGCGCCATCAGTTCCTGGGTCGCGGCCGCCACCAGTTATTCGGTGCATGGCCTGCGGATGCTGCCGTTTTACATCTACTACTCGATGTTCGGTTTCCAGCGCGTGGGTGACCTGATCTGGGCCGCCGCCGACCAGCGTGCCCGAGGTTTCCTGCTGGGCGCCACTGCCGGGCGCACCACCCTGGGTGGCGAAGGCTTGCAGCACCAGGACGGCAGCAGCCACCTGATGGCCGCCACCG
This sequence comes from Pseudomonas sp. SDO5522_S412, assembly GCF_054071215.1. Lineage (NCBI taxonomy): Bacteria > Pseudomonadati > Pseudomonadota > Gammaproteobacteria > Pseudomonadales > Pseudomonadaceae > Pseudomonas > Pseudomonas sp. SDO5522_S412. Next base: position 4,018 of record NZ_JBSVWQ010000333.1, read on the forward strand.
TGCCCAATTGCCGCGCCTACGACCCGGCGTTTGCTGGCGAGTTTGCGGTGATCCTCGACCATGGCATGCGCCAGATGCTGGAGCACGATGTGGACGAGTTCTACTACGTGACCCTGATGAACGAAAACTACCCGCAGCCGAGCCTGCCGGAAGGCGTCGAAGCCGCGATCATCAAAGGCATGTACCGGCTGAGCGGGCAGCCTGGCGGCAAGGTCCGGTTGCTCGGCTCCGGCACGCTGGTGCGCGAAGCCCAGGCAGCGGCGCAATTGTTGGCGGAAGATTGGCAGGTTGACGCTGAAGTGTTCAGTGTCACCAGCTTCAGCGAACTGGCCCGGGACGCCCGTGACGTGGAACGCTGGAACCGCCTGCATCCGCAACAGCCGGCGCGGCGCAGCCACCTGGCGGAGTGTTTGCCCAAGGGCGCGCCGGTGGTGGCGGTATCTGACTATGTAAGGGCGGTGCCGCAGATGCTTGGGTCATACGTGGATTCGGCTTACACCGTGCTGGGGACGGATGGCTTTGGTCGCAGCGATACCCGGGCGGCGTTGCGGGATTTCTTTGAGGTGGACCGGTATCACATTGTGCTGGCGGCGCTGACGGCGTTAGTAGAGCAGGGGAGTCTGGACAGGCAGGTTTGCCAGCAGGCGATAGAGCGTTATGGGGTGCAGACCGATCGCGAGCCGTCCTGGACCTCCTGAGCGACAAAGATCTAAATGTGGGAGCGGGCTTGCTCGCGAATGCGGTGTGTCAGTCAATATATCCGGCAACTGATACACCGC
>NZ_JBSVWQ010000334.1:0-4727 GCF_054071215.1 Pseudomonas sp. SDO5522_S412
GCGGTGGGTCAGCCATGCATTGGTTGGCTGAAATACCGCATTCGCGAGCAAGCCCGCTCCCACATTTTTGATCGGGTTCACAACATCAGATCACGCCGCCCACCAGTTCCTGGCTGTCACCAAACGTCAGGTAGTCCACCAGCTCCGCCAACGGCAACGGCTTGCTGATCAGGTACCCCTGGGCCTGATCGCAGCCGAACAACCGCAGCAACGCCAGTTGCTCGGCGGTTTCCACGCCCTCGGCGACCACTTCCAGGTTCAGGTTATGAGCCAGGTTGATCATGGCGTGCACCAGCTTGCGATTCTCTTCGCGCTCTTCCATGCCGCCGACAAAGCTCTTGTCGATCTTCAGCAAGGCAATCGGCAGGCTGTTGAGGTGCACGAACGACGAAAAGCCGGTGCCAAAGTCATCCAGGGAAAAGCGCACACCCAGGCGGCCCAGCGCATCCATGGTCTGCTTGACCAGGTCGCTGCGGCGCATCACGGCGGTTTCCGTCAGCTCAAATTCCAGCCACTGGGCTTCCACGCCGCGCTCGGCAATCAGCCGGCTGAGGGTGCTGAGCAGTTGGCTGTCCTGAAACTGGCGGAACGACAGGTTGACCGCCATGTGCAACGGCGCAATCCCGCGTTCGCGCAGGTCCTGCATGTCGCGCAGGGCCCGGGAAATCACCCAGTAGCCCAGCGGCACGATCAAGCCGCTCTGCTCGGCCAGCGGCACGAACTCGCTCGGCGGCAACAGGCCGCGCTCACCGTGGCGCCAGCGCACCAGTGCTTCCAGGCCGACGATATGCCCATCGTCGAGGTCCAGGCGGGGCTGGTAATGCAGTTCCAGTTCGTCACGGCGCAACGCCCGGCGCAGTTCGCTCTCAAGGTCGGCGAGGCTGCGGGCATTGCGGTTGATGCGTTCGTTGAAGATATGAAAGGTGCAGCCCTGGGTGCTTTTGGCTTGCTGCATGGCGATGTGGGCGTGCCACATCAACGGGTCGGCGCCGGCCTTGGCGCGGGCATGGGCCACGCCGAGGCTGCAACCGATCAGCAGGCTTTCGCCATCGACCCAATAGGGTTCGGCCATGGCTTCGACGATGCGCTCGGCCATCCATTCGGCGCGCTGGGGCGCACGGCGGGTGTCGATCAGCAGGGCAAATTCGTCGCTGCCCAGGCGCGCCAGTTGATCGCCGGCCTCCAGCTGGCTCTTGAGCCGCGAGACCACTTGCAGGATCAGCCGGTCGCCGGCCTGGTGGCCGAGGGCGTCGTTGGCGTGACGGAAGTTGTCCAGGTCGAGGTGGCCGAGGGCAACGCCACGGCCTTCGTTTTCCGCCAGGCGGGCGGTCAGCAGGGTCTGGAAGCCCTGGCGGTTGGCGATACCGGTCAGCGGGTCCTGTTCGGCCAGGCGTTGCAGGGTGTTTTCCAGTACACCGCGCTCGCGCACATGCCGCAGGCAACGGCGCAATGTATCGACATCCAATGCATTCAGGATCAGCCAGTCGCTGACGCCGAGGGGCGAAACCAGGGGTTCCTCTTCCAACAGCAATACCGTTGGCAAGCTGCAGCGACCGGGGCCGGGCTGAAGGTTGGCCGTGGTCAATAGCACCGCGCTGTGATCGTCGTCGAACAGGTTGCTCACAGACTCCCAGTTTGGCGCGCTGATCAGCACAGCTCCGTCGCCCATCGGCGCCAGGCACTCGCGCAATAACGCTGCCCACGCTGGCTCATCGGCCAGTAGCAGCAAACGCAAGGGTTCGACAGGCGTAGACAAGCTAGCTCCCTAGACTCTGCAAAATTTCGTTGGCGGCGGGCATTATGACGTGCGCCCCGATAATGACCAATGATATGGGTTATCAAATGCGCACTGTGCAGCTCTAGACCGAACAATAGTCCTAAATACCCTGCACATCCTGCGGCAAAGTAACAAAACCGGCAAATTTAGATCGAGTGGTACGTCACACTGTCGTTCAGAGGCAGCAGAATCTTGCCAGCCTGTTAAAATGCCCGCCCTTTTGATCAATGACCTCCTGAATTTCGTATGTCCCGACTCAATCCCCGGCAGCAAGAAGCCGTGAACTACGTCGGCGGCCCTCTATTGGTGCTCGCCGGTGCCGGTTCCGGCAAGACCAGCGTGATCACCCGCAAGATCGCGCACCTGATCCAGAGCTGTGGCATCCGTGCCCAGTACATCGTCGCCATGACCTTTACCAACAAGGCGGCGCGGGAAATGAAAGAGCGCGTCGGCACCCTGCTCAAGGGTGGCGAAGGCCGTGGCCTCACCGTGTGTACCTTCCACAACCTGGGGCTGAACATCATCCGCAAGGAGCACGTGCGGTTGGGCTACAAGCCGGGCTTCTCGATCTTTGACGAGACAGACGTCAAGGCGCTGATGACCGACATCATGCAGAAGGAATACGCGGGCGACGACGGCGTCGACGAGATCAAGAACATGATCGGCTCGTGGAAAAACGACCTGATCCTGCCCGCCGAAGCCCTGGAAGCTGCGCGCAACCCCAAGGAGCAGACTGCCGCCATTGTCTACACCCACTACCAGCGCACGCTGAAGGCGTTCAACGCGGTGGACTTCGACGACCTGATCCTGCTGCCGGTGAAGCTGTTCCAGGAACATGCCGACATCCTCGAAAAGTGGCAGAACAAAGTCCGCTACCTGCTGGTGGACGAATACCAGGACACCAACGCCAGCCAATACCTGCTGGTGAAGCTGCTGATCGGCAAGCGCAACCAATTCACCGTGGTGGGCGATGACGACCAGTCGATCTACGCCTGGCGCGGCGCCCGCCCGGAAAACCTGATGCTGCTCAAGGACGACTACCCGTCCCTGAAAGTGGTGATGCTGGAGCAGAACTACCGCTCCACCAGCCGCATCCTGCGTTGCGCCAACGTGCTGATCTCCAACAACCCCCACGAGTTTGAAAAGCAACTGTGGAGCGAGATGGGCCACGGCGACGAGATCCGCGTGATCCGCTGCCGCAACGAAGACGCCGAAGCCGAGCGCGTGGCCGTCGAACTGCTCACCCTGCACCTGCGTACCGACCGGCCCTACAGCGATTTCGCGATCCTGTACCGTGGCAACTACCAGGCCAAGCTGATCGAGCTGAAGCTGCAGCACCACCAGATTCCTTATCGCCTGTCGGGAGGCAACAGCTTTTTCGGACGCCAGGAAGTGAAAGACCTGATGGCCTACTTCCGGCTGATCGTGAACCCGGACGACGACAACGCCTTCCTGCGGGTGATCAACGTCCCACGCCGGGAAATCGGTTCGACTACCCTGGAAAAGCTCGGCAACTACGCCACCGAACGGAAGATCTCGATGTACGCCGCCACCGACGAAATCGGCCTGGGCGAGCACCTCGACACTCGTTTCACCGACCGCCTGGCGCGCTTCAAGCGCTTCATGGACAAGGTGCGCGAGCAGTGCGCCGGCGAAGACCCGATCAGCGCCCTGCGCAGCATGGTCATGGACATCGACTACGAGAACTGGCTGCGCACCAACAGCTCCAGCGACAAGGCTGCCGATTACCGCATGGGCAACGTGTGGTTCCTGATCGAGGCGTTGAAAAATACCCTGGAGAAGGACGAAGAAGGCGAGATGACCGTCGAGGACGCCATCGGCAAGCTGGTGCTGCGGGACATGCTTGAACGCCAGCAGGAAGAGGAAGACGGCGCCGAAGGCGTGCAGATGATGACCTTGCATGCGTCCAAGGGACTGGAATTCCCCTACGTGTTCATCATGGGCATGGAAGAGGAAATCCTCCCGCACCGCTCCAGCATCGAAGCCGACACCATCGAAGAAGAACGGCGCCTGGCCTACGTGGGCATTACCCGCGCGCGTCAGACCCTGGCCTTCACCTTTGCCGCCAAGCGCAAGCAGTACGGCGAGATCATCGATTGTGCCCCCAGCCGGTTCCTCGACGAACTGCCGCCGGACGACCTGGCCTGGGAAGGCAACGACGACACACCGACCGAAGTCAAAGCCGTTCGCGGCAACACCGCACTGGCGGATATACGCGCGATGTTAAAGCGCTAGAATCGACTACTTTTTAATCTACTTTCGGCGCGTGTTGCGCCAACAGAGGAAGCTTTCGTGGAAGCACTGCACAAGAAAATTCGCGAAGAAGGCATCGTGCTTTCCGATCAGGTACTCAAGGTCGACGCCTTTCTGAACCACCAGATCGACCCGGCGCTGATGAAACTGATCGGTGACGAGTTTGCTGCGTTGTTCAAGGATTCGGGGATCACCAAGATCGTCACCATCGAAGCCTCGGGCATTGCACCGGCGATCATGACCGGCCTGAACCTCGGCGTGCCGGTGATTTTCGCCCGCAAGCAACAGTCCCTGACCCTGACCGAAAACCTGCTGTCGGCGACGGTGTATTCCTTCACCAAGAAAACCGAAAGCACCGTGGCGATCTCCCCGCGCCACCTGAGCAGCAGCGACCGCGTGCTGATCATTGACGACTTCCTGGCCAACGGTAAGGCGTCCCAGGCGCTGATCTCGATCATCAAACAGGCCGGCGCGACCGTTGCAGGTTTGGGGATTGTGATCGAGAAGTCGTTCCAGGGTGGCCGTGCGGAGCTGGATGCCCAGGGTTACCGGGTTGAGTCGCTGGCGCGGGTGCAGTCGTTGGCGGGTGGGGTTGTGACCTTTATCGAGTAATCGGTGCGGGCACGGTTAAACATGTGGGAGCGGGCTTGCTCGCGAAAGCGGTGTGTCAGTCACC
>NZ_JBSVWQ010000335.1:0-4543 GCF_054071215.1 Pseudomonas sp. SDO5522_S412
AACCGTTGACCTCTTGCATGCCATGCAAGCGCTCTCCCAGCTGAGCTATAGCCCCTCGTCGGTGAGGACGGGGCGAATCTTAATGGCGTATTCGAAACGTGTCAAATTTATTTTCAACAATTTTCAAAATTTTTTGCCGAGATAACAATCACTTACCGAGCAAACCCCGGAAAACCGGGGTTTGGCCGTTACAACAGCGTGCTTAAGCGATAGCGCCGAGCAGCTTTTCCCATTCCTTGTTCTCTTTCTTCGACACACCACCAAGCAAATCAAGGGCTTGGCGCAGACGGAAGCGAGTCAGGTCCGGGCCCAGAATTTCCATCGCATCGAGCACCGACACCGAACTCGCCTGCCCGGTGATCGCGGCAAACATCAGCGGCATGGCATCGCGCAATTTCAGCTCCAGGGATTCAACCACCGCCTGGATAGTCGCGGTAATCGCATCCTTCTCCCACTGGCGCAGGCTTTCGAGCTTCCACAGGATCAACTGCATTAACTGGCGAACCTGGTCACCCGAGAGTTTCTTCGACTCAAACAGCTTCACGTCCGGGTTCACGCCACCGGCAAAGAAGAAACTCGCCAACGGTGCGACCTGGCTGAAGGTCTCCACCCTGCCCTGCACCAGCGGCGCGATCTTCATCATGTACTCGGGGTTCAACGCCCACTGCTGCACGCGGCTGGCGAACTCTTCCACCGGCAGGTCACGCAGCCACTGGCCGTTGAGCCACGACAGCTTCTCGATGTCGAAGATCGGCCCACCCAGGGACACGCGGGACAGGTCGAAGTTATCGACCATTTCCTGCAACGAGAACTTCTCGCGCTCGTCCGGCATCGACCAGCCCATGCGGCCCAGGTAGTTGAGCATCGCTTCGGGCATGAAGCCCATGCGCTCGTAGAAAGTCACCGAGGTCGGGTTCTTGCGCTTGGACAGCTTGCTCTTGTCCGGGTTACGCAGCAGCGGCATGTAGCACAGCTGCGGTTGTTCCCAGCCGAAGTACTCGTACAGCAGGATCAGTTTCGGCGCCGATGGCAGCCACTCTTCGCCACGCAGTACGTGGGTGATGCCCATCAGGTGGTCGTCCACCACGTTGGCCAGGAAGTACGTCGGCAGGCCGTCGGTCTTCATCAGCACTTGCATGTCCATGCGGTCCCACGGGATCTCGACGTCACCGCGCAGCATGTCCGGCACCACGCACACGCCTTCGCTCGGCACCTTCATGCGGATAACGTGCGGCTCGCCGGCAGCCAGGCGCCGGGCCACTTCTTCCTTCGACAGCAGCAGTGCGCGGCCGTCATAACGCGGGGTTTCGCCACGGGCCTGCTGCTCGGCGCGCATCTGGTCCAGCTCTTCGGCGGTGCAGAAGCACGGGAAGGCATGGCCCATGTCGACCAGTTGCTGGGTGTACTGCTTGTAGATGTCGCTGCGCTCGCTCTGGCGATACGGGCCGTGGGGGCCGCCGACGTCCGGGCCTTCAGCCCAGGTAATGCCCAACCAGCGCAGGGCATCGAAAATCTGCTGTTCCGACTCGCGCGTGGAGCGCAGTTGATCGGTGTCTTCGATCCGCAGGATGAATTCACCGCCATGCTGCTTGGCAAAGCAGTAGTTGAACAAGGCGATGTAAGCAGTACCTACGTGGGGATCCCCAGTAGGCGATGGCGCGATGCGCGTGCGGACGGTGGTCATGGCGGGTCTCGAATTGGCGATAAAACTGAAAATGAAACAAGGGGCGAATGGTAACAGCCCCAAGCCCTTGGGCTCCAGCGTGGGGAGGCGAACAAAGGGCATATGAGACAAGCTCCGGTCTCAAGTCTCGACATGGCTATTTGCCAGACCGTTCGCTGGCTATATTCCATTACCTTTTGTCGACGACATCATCGCCATGCCTGCCCCGCTCAAACGCCGCCTGTTTATCTTCCTGTTTATCGTGGTCCTGATCGCCGCGGGCTTTTTCGCCCAGTGGTTCTTCAAGGGCCGTTTTTATGAAAGCACCGACAACGCCTACGTCCAGGGCGAGATCACCCGGGTCTCCAGCCAACTGGGTGCGCGCATCGTCGAGGTGCTGGTGGGCGACAACGAGCACGTGGAAAAAGGCCAACTGCTGGTCAAGCTCGAAGGCGACGACTTCCACCTCGCCGTCGACCGCGCCAACGCCGCCCTGGCCATGCGCGAAGCCGAGCGTGTGCAGGCCCAGAGCAAACTGACCCAGCAAGCCAGCCTGATCGCCGCCGGTGCAGCCAAGGTCTCGTCCAGCCAGGCCACCCTCGGCCGCTCGCAGATCGACCTGAACCGCGCACAAACCCTGCGCAAACCCGGCTATGTCTCCGAAGAACGGGTCACCACCCTCGACGCCGACAACCACATCGCCCGCTCCCAGGTGACCATGGCCCAGGCCGACCTGCAGGGCCAGCGCCAGCAGGTCAACGCCCTGAACGCCGAGATCAAGCGCCTCGACGCGATGATCGCCAACGCCAGGACTGACCTGGCCCAGGCCGAACTGAACCTGACCCGCAGCGAAATCCACGCGCCCATCAGCGGCCTGATCGGCCAGCGTGCCGCACGCAACGGTCAATACGTACAGGCCGGCGCCTACCTGCTGTCGATCGTCCCGGACCAGGACATCTGGGTGCAGGCCAACTTCAAGGAAACCCAGATCGGCCACATGCAACCCGGGCAAAAGGCCGAGCTGACATTCGACGCCTACAGCGATACTCCAATCGAAGGCCGCGTCGCCAACCTGTTCGGCGCTTCCGGCGCGCAATTCAGCCTGCTGCCGCCGGACAATGCCACGGGCAACTTCACCAAAGTCGTACAACGGATTCCGGTCAAACTGACCTTCGCCGCCGACAACCCGCTGCAGGGCAAAATCCGCCCGGGCATGTCGGTGACGGTCAAAGTGAACATCCAAGACCCGCACGATGGCCGGTGATCAACTGCTGCCGCCGGTAGGCGAACCGAGCCGGCGCGACTGGATAGCAGTGATGAGCGTGATGCTCGGCGCCTTCATGGCAGTGCTCGACATCCAGATCACCAACTCGTCCCTCAAGGACATCCAGGGCGCGCTGTCGGCCACCCTGGAAGAAGGTTCGTGGATTTCCACCTCCTACCTTGTGGCCGAAATCATCATGATCCCCCTCACCGCCTGGCTGGTGCAGCTGCTGTCGGCGCGTCGGCTGGCGGTGTGGGTCTCGGGCGGGTTCCTGATCGCCTCGCTGATGTGCTCCATGGCCTGGAGCCTGGAAAGCATGATCGTATTCCGCGCGCTGCAGGGCTTTACCGGCGGCGCGCTGATCCCCCTGGCGTTCACCCTCACGCTGATCAAGCTGCCCGAACATCACCGCGCCAAAGGCATGGCCATGTTCGCCATGACCGCCACCTTCGCCCCGTCCATCGGCCCGACCATTGGCGGCTGGCTCACGGAAAACTGGGGTTGGGAATACATCTTCTACATCAACATCCCACCGGGCCTGATCATGATCGCCGGGCTGCTGTACGGCCTGGAGAAAAAGGACTCCAACTGGGACCTGCTCAAAAGCACCGACTATCTTGGCATTGTCACCATGGCCGTGGGCCTTGGGTGTTTGCAGGTGTTTCTGGAAGAAGGCCATCGCAAGGACTGGCTGGAATCCAGCCTGATTGTCAGCTTGGGCACTGTCGCCCTGCTCAGCCTGATCACCTTTGTGATCGTGCAGATGTCCAAGCCCAACCCGCTGATCAACCTGCGCATCCTCGGCAATCGCAATTTCGGGCTGTCGAGTATTTCGAGCCTGGGGATGGGCGTGGGGTTGTATGGCTCGATTTATCTGCTGCCGCTGTACCTGGCGCAGATCCAGAACTACAACGCCCTGCAAATCGGCGAAGTGATCATGTGGATGGGGGTTCCGCAGCTGTTTTTGATTCCGCTGGTGCCCAAGCTGATGAAGTACGTGTCGCCCAAATGGCTGTGTACGCTGGGGTTCGGGCTGTTCGGGTTGGCGAGTTTTTCATCGGGGGTGCTGAACCCGGACTTTGCCGGCGACCAGTTCAACCGCATCCAGATCATCCGTGCGCTGGGGCAGCCGTTGATCATGGTGACAATTTCGCTGATTGCCACGGCATACATCATGCAGAAGGACGCGGGGTCGGCGTCGAGCCTGTTCAATATCCTGCGAAACCTGGGCGGGGCGATCGGGATTGCGTTGCTGGCGACGCTGCTGGATGCACGCACCAAGACCTACTTTGATTACCTGCGTGAGGCGATTGTGCCGACCAATCCACAGGTGGCAGAGCGCATGGCCAGGCTGACGGAGACGTTTGGCAGTGAGACGGCGGCGTTGGGCAAGTTGAGTGAGATAGCGCATCAGCAGGCGCAGATCATGGCCTATAACGATGCGTTCCATTTTGTAGGGTTGGCGTTGGGGATCAGCATGGTGGCGATCTTGTTGACCAAGGCGTTGCCGGCGGGGCTTAAGGCTGGGGAAGCCCACTGAAATAACCTGTGGCGAGGGAGCTTGTTGTGGCGAGGGAGCTTGCTCCCGCTGGGCTGCGAAGCGGCCCCAAAATTCT
>NZ_JBSVWQ010000336.1:0-4528 GCF_054071215.1 Pseudomonas sp. SDO5522_S412
GTGGGGCAAGAGCGTTTTGCTTACTTTTGCGCTTTTCAAAAGTGAGCCGCTGTAAAAGCGGAACCAATAGCGGCCATAACCGCAGCAACGGATATGCCCCCAATCAGCCCCCCGATCAAACCAGATGCAGATGGTTATCCCAAAGCCCCGCCGGCAATTCCAGCGGCTTGCCCACCAACGGCACCTGCCGGCAATCGTAAAACCGGCAACGGCCCTGCCCGGAAGTCACCACAAACCCATCAGCCACCGCACCCACCCCGGCACAATCCGGCAACGGCCCGTCCAGCAGCAACTGCGCGCTGTCCATGTTCCAGATAAAGAATCGATTCCCCCGTGGCGCCGTCAACGCCACCAGCCGCAACTCGCTGTGCACCGCCACACTGGCCGTGTAGTGCCCCATGGCCTGCAACTGCTCATCCGCCACCGGAAACGCTACAAACGCCTGCCCCGGTCGCTTGATCGCCAGCAACTCCGAACGCTCATGTGACGCCCCCATGAACTGCTGCCCCGCGAGGATCGTCCCGTCGCTGGCAATCCCCATATGCCGCACACTGTTCATCTGCTGGCTCAGGGTCTCCTTGCTCAACAGCGTCCCGTCGCGCTTCATCAGGACCAGGCTCGGCTCCATGGCATTCAGGTTCATCTCCACCCGGCTCTCAGCCTCAGTGCGAATCCCGCCGTTAGCCACCACCAGCGTCTCGCCATCAGGCATCCACGACACCTGGTGCGGCCCAATCCCATGGGTAGAAATCTCCCCGGTGTGCACCAACCGCTCACCCTCGAACCGGTATACACCCAGCAAACCGCGACCCGGGTCAGACGTGTCGTTCTCTGTGGCATACAACCACTCGCCATCCTTGTGCACCACCGCATGCCCGTAAAAGTGGCGATTGGCCTTGGAGGTGATGGTTTGCAGCAGCGCCCCGTCCCGCAAGTCGATCAGGTAACTCTCGGTGCCCGGCCGGCGGGCGACAAACAGCGCAATCGGCAGCGTCGGGTGGTTGATGATGTCGTGGCAGCGCTGGCCGACCTCGGTGGCAAATACCTGCTTGCCGTCCAGGCGAAAGCCGACGGCGTAGTGCCTGCCATCACTGTCATCCCGCGCCGAGAGCAGCAGCGGGCTTTTGCCCTTCTGCTTGAACAGCGTCCAGCCGCCCAAAGTGATCGCACTGAGCAGCACGCTGCCGAGGGCCAAAGCCTGTCGCCTGAGCATCATCAGTCACCGTCGTTGGCGTTAAAGCCCAGTTGGATGCCCAGCGCCTTGGCCAGCTCGCCTTCATGCAGGCGGTGGACCACGTTGAGGCTGTCGTAGATATCGTTGAGTTGCTGGCGCCCGGCATCGTCGGCCAGCATTTCATTCAGCGTACGCTGGTTGCTGGCGAAGAGTTTCAGGGAGGCGGCATACGCGGCGTCGATCTTGTCAGCCAGGGGCTTTTGATCGGCAGGCAACAGGCCGCGCAGGCCTTTGTTGTCGACGCCGACCCAGACGGTCTGGGCGGCAGCCAGGCTGGCTTCCAGGCTTTGCAGGGACGACTGGCTGCGCCACGCATCGGCCTGGAACGGTTGCGGGATGCCCTTGGTCTGGCGGCCCATCGGGGTGCCGAGTTTTTTCTTCAGGGTGTCCAGCGCAGTCACTTGAACCCGCAGCAGGTCGGCGATGGCTTCGTGGGAATCGGCGTAGCGCTGGTTAGGAAACTTGGTCATCTGCGCCAGCATGCCGTCGGTGCTGTTCCAGCTCGACAGGATCTCTTCGGCCAGCAGTTTCTGGCGCTCGCCGATGGCTACCAGCAACGGGCAGTAGCGGGCTTTTTGCGTCTCGTCCGCCAGATCGGTCTTGGCGTCGTAGAGGATGTATTCGTAGGCCGACAGGCCCTGCACCACGACGCTGGATTTGGCCAGGGTGGCGGCGTCGATCTGTGGTTGGGCGGTCACCAGTTGCTCGACTTGACGACCCACCAGGTTTTTCTTGTCCGGCCAGAACTGCACCTGCCACGAGCGGTTGCCCTCGGCCAGCGGGCCGATCAGCAGCGGTTGCAACTCGGCCCAGGCCTTTTGCGCGTGCAGGAAGTCGGCGCGGGCGGTCTCCAGGCTTTCCTTGCCCTGGCAGTAGGCCAGGGCGCTGACGGCCAGTTGGCGGTCGGCTTCAACCCAGCGGCTGTAGGTCGGCAGGATCACTTGCTTGGCGATGGCCGCCGAGGTCACCGCTTGCGGGTCCTGGGGCGAGCACGCACCGAGGGCGAGGGCGGCCAGGCTGGTGAACAACAACTTGGGACGGAACATGTCGAGCTCCCTTCTGTAATTAGGACAAAGCTTATAAAGAATTCAGAAATGCCAGCAACGCGGCGCGCTGCTCGGCATTGAACGACAACACATGCTGCTGCGCCGCCTGGGCTTCACCGCCGTGCCACAGCACGGCCTCCATCAGGTTGCGGGCGCGGCCGTCATGCAAGAACTGGGTGTGGCCACTGACGGCTTGCGTCAGGCCAATGCCCCACAACGGCGGCGTGCGCCAGTCGCGGCCACTGGCCTTGAATTCGCTGCGGTTGTCGGCGAGGCCGTCGCCCATGTCGTGCAGCAGCAAGTCGCTGTAGGGGCGAATCACCTGGTTAGCCAATTCAGGTTCGGCGGCGGTGGGCGCCGTGGTGAATTGCGGGGTGTGGCAGCCCTGGCAACCGGCCTGGTAGAACAGGTTTTTCCCGGCCAGCACTTGCGGTGCGTTGACGTCGCGGCGGGCGGGGACGGCCAGGTTGCGGGTGTAGAACAGCACCAGGCGCAGGATGTTGTCGCTGACCTCAGGCTCGCCATCCGGGCCATTGCCGTTGGGCGCCTGTTTGCAGGCCACTTGTGCATCGGTGCAGTCATCGAACGGTCTCAGGGAGGTGGTCAGGCCCATATCACCAGAGAACGCGTGAACATTTTGTTGATTGAGGTTCGGTTGCCCGGCTTTCCAGCCAAATCGACCGAGTACGGTCTTGTGTTGCGCGTCGTCCCAGACCCAATTCGCCCGCCCGACAATGGCTTCCTTGTCGGCGGTTTTCGGGTCGGTGTTGCGCAGGATGTCGGCGTCGGGGATCGCTTCGAGCAGCCCCAGGCCGATCATCGGCGGTGCAACCCGCGCCGAGAAGCGCGTGTCGGGGTGCATCGGCCCATAACCGAGCTGGGTGATTTGCAGGGCAGGCTTGCGCAATTCGACCACGGTGCCGTCCTTGAAGCGGACGTTGACCGGCGTGTAGTCGACCCGCACCTTGCCCTCCGGGGCGACGCCGGGCACGGCCATGTCCTGCAATTGCCCACCGTAGACCGGTTCGGGGACTACACCCAGTTGCTCGATGACCTTCGCATAGGGCGGTGCATCGGGAATCGACAGGCGTACCAGCATCGACACCGCGTTGGGCGCATCGGGCAATGGCGGATGCCCACGGCCATCCTTGATATGGCAGTTCTGGCAGGCATTGGTATTGAACAGCGGCCCCAGCCCGTCGCGGGCAGTGGTGGTGGACGGGGCAATCACCCAGGGGCTGCGAAAGAAACTGTTGCCGACGCTGAAGTCCAGGCGCCGGGTGGGCGACAGGTTGGCCGAGGGCAGGGAGAAGGCGTTCTGGTCGGTCTTCCTCACCGTGGTCGCGCCACCGGCACGCGCTTCACCAGGCTCGGCCTTGGTGAAGCGCGGGGCGTCATCGCAGGCACTCAGGCTCAAGGCCATCAACAGTGCAGACAGGCGAAGGGGCGAACGGGACATCAGTCTTCCTGAACGTAGGCTGAAAATAAGGCCGCAAAGTCTAACAGGGCAGGGCGGATTGAATAAGAGCAATTATCGTTTGGTGGTATCCGATTCATTCCCGCTAGAATGACCGCACATTTTTCTCTGGAGGTGGCCAATGCAGGCTCTCGACGCTTTGCTCAACCGTGTTTCCGTGCCGCGACTGCTGGACCCGGCACCGACCCAGGAGCAGCGCGACCTGCTGTTCGCCGCTGCCATGCGCGCGCCCGACCACGGCCAACTGCGCCCCTGGCGCTTCCTGACGGTGGAAGGTGGGGCACGTGAGCGCATGGGCACCCTGCTGGCCGAAGCCGCCCGCCTGCAGGACGCCGACGCGCCCCAGGCCGTGATCGACAAGGCGCAGAACGGCCCGCTGCGGGCGCCGTTGGTGGTGGTGGTGATTGCCCGCCTGCAGGAACATTTCAAAGTGCCAAAATCCGAGCAGCTGCTGGCGGCGGCCTGTGCGGCTCACGGGATTCTGCTGGCGGCGTACGCCCAGGGGATCGGCGCGGTGTGGCGCACCGGTGAGTTGTCGTACTCGGCCCATGTCGCCAAAGGCCTCGGGCTGAAGGCGGATGAGGAAGTGATTGGCTTCCTCTACCTGGGCACCCCACAAAACCCGCCGCGTACGGCCCCGAAAGAAGACCTCGCGCCGTTTGTGGCGGCCTGGACGGGTCAATAAGGCACCGCGACTCTAAATGTGGACGGGCTGGTGTGGGAGCGGGCTTGCTCGCGAATGCGGTGTGTCAGTCAATACATGTACCGACT
>NZ_JBSVWQ010000337.1:0-4522 GCF_054071215.1 Pseudomonas sp. SDO5522_S412
GCGCTGTTCAAAAGTGAGCCGCTGTAAGAGCGGAACCATAAGTGGCCGTTACCTAAATAACGGATATACACCCAACCCCTGCCGGCTACTTCAAATTCCCACTCAAAAACTGCTGCAACCGCTCGCTCTTCGGATTACCCAGCACATCCTCCGGCGCACCCTGTTCCTCCACCAACCCCTTGTGCAAAAACAGCACCTGGCTCGACACCTTGCGCGCAAAGCTCATCTCATGGGTCACCATGATCATCGTCCGGCCTTCCTCAGCCAAACCCTGGATCACCTTCAACACCTCACCCACCAACTCCGGGTCCAGCGCCGAAGTCGGCTCGTCAAACAGCATCACCTCTGGCTCCATCGCCAGCGCCCGGGCAATCGCCACCCGCTGTTGCTGGCCACCCGACAAAAACGCCGGATATTGACCGGCCACCCGCGCCGGCAACCCAACCTTGTCCAGATACCGGCGAGCGCGATCCTCGGCGTCCTTCTTGCTGCAACCCAGCACCCGGCGCGGCGCCATGGTGATGTTCTCCAGCACACTCATGTGGCTCCACAGGTTGAAATGCTGAAACACCATCGCCAACCGCGTACGCAGGCGCTGCAACTCAGCATCATCCGCCACGCGCATCCCATGGCGGTCACTGACCATGCGAATCTGCTGCCCATCCAGCGTCATCGCGCCATCATTCGGTTGTTCAAGAAAATTGATGCAACGTAAAAAGGTGCTTTTGCCCGAGCCACTGGCGCCGATCAAGCTGATCACATCACCGGTCTTGGCCTTGAGCGAGACACCTTTGAGCACCTCATTGTCGCCATAGCTTTTATGCAGGCCTTCAACGGTCAATTTGTACATGGGGCGTGCATCCTCAAGGCGAAAGTAGGTAGCCGCTGCGATAGGCTTCAGTGCCGGCGACATGGGCAATGACCATCCCGGCAGTGGCCATGCGCCGCAGCGAACGAGCGTAAAGCAGCCCGGCATTGCGGCAATGCACTGGCGTTACGCGGTCGGAAATGGGGTCGATGATTTCGGCGATCAGTTGCCCGGCGTCCACGTATTCCCCAGGCAGCGCGCTGAATACCAGCAAGCCGCCCACGGGTGTGGCCACCGGCTCGACGCCCGCCAGCGGTGTGGCGGGGTAGGGCAATTCCGGTAGCGGTGCCGGCTCGCCGCTGATTGCGCCGAAGTGAATCAGGTAATCGATGATCGCCTGGCAGTCGAGGCTGGCCAGGCCGTGGTTGACGTCGCCCTGGCCGCGCAACTCGACGGTCACCGAAAAGCTGCCCATCGGAATCGGGAAGCGCTCGCCAAACCGTTGTTGCAATTGCCACCACACCAGCGTGAAACACTCATCGAACGACTGCCCACCGGAATCGGTAGCCAACAGGCTGGCTTCCGAACCGATATAGCGCGCCAGCGGCTCCACCTGCGGCCACGCCTCGGGGGTGGTGTACAGGTGTGCAACGGCTTCGAAGTCGCAGTGCAGGTCCAGCACCATGTCGGCATCACACGCCAGGCGTTGCAGCACCAGGCGTTGGGATTCCAGTTGTGTGACGGGCGTTTGCGCCGCCAGGGCCATGGTCAGCGCATCGCGGATCAGTTCGACGTTGTGCGCAGGATCATCTCCCAGCAGGCCTTCGACTTGATTGCCAACCTCGTCGGACAGGTCGACAAACAGGCGGTTGAAGTTCTGCCCGCTTTCCAGCTCGTAGCGGCCCAGGGGGATGTCCATCAACACCTGTTCCAGGCCGGTCGGGTTGGCGATCGGCACCAGCACGATCTCGCTGCGCAGGCGGCCGGCCGCAGCCAGCTCCGCCAGGCGCGCCTTCAAGTGCCAGGCCACCAGCATGCCCGGCAATTCGTCGGCGTGCAGCGACGACTGGATGTAGACCTTGCCTTCGGCCTGCTCCGGCCCGAAGTGGAAACTGTGAATTTGTCGCTCCGTGCCCGGCACCGGCGCCACAAGTGGATGAATCTGATGACGCATGAAGGCTCCTTAGTGGCTGGGGCCGAGAAAGGCCAGCCAGCGACGCTCCGCCAGACGAAACAGACCGACCAGGGCAAAGGTCACGGTCAGGTAGATCAGCGCAGCGATACCGAATGATTGAAAGGTCATGTAGGTGGCCGAGTTGGCGTCCCGGGCGACTTTCAGGATATCCGGGATGGTCGCGGTGAAGGCCACCGTCGTCGAGTGCAGCATCAGGATCACTTCATTACTGTAGTACGGCAGCGAGCGGCGCAGGGCCGACGGCATGATCACGTAGGCATACAGCTTCCAGCCGCTGAGGCCGTAGGCTTTCGCCGCTTCGACTTCGCCGTGGGCCATGCTGCGGATCGCCCCGGCAAAAATCTCCGTGGTGTAGGCGCAGGTGTTGAGGGCGAAGGCGAGAATCGTGCAGTTCATCGCATCACGAAAGAACGCGTCCAGCACCGGCTGCGCGCGAACCGCCGCGATGCTGTAGATCCCGGTGTAGCAAATCAGCAACTGGATATACAGCGGCGTGCCGCGAAACAGGTAGGTGTAGAACTGCACCGGCCAGCGCACCCAGCGATTGCGCGACACCCGCGCAATGGACAGCGGGATCGATACCAGGAAGCCGATGAAGATCGACGCGCTGAGCAGCCACATCGTCATGGCCAGCCCGGTGATGTGCTGGCCGTCGCTATAAAGGAAGGGGCGCCAGTATTGCTGGATAAGTTCGATCATCGCACTGCCTCCCGGGAGCCTGCGGAGTAGCGCCGTTCGAGGCGGCGCAGGACGAAGTTGGACGCGCTGGTGATCAACAGGTAGATAAACGCGGCGATCACCAGGAAATAGAACAGCTGATAAGTACTCTTGCCGGCATCCTGCGCGGCCTTGACCAGGTCGGCCAGGCCGATGATCGACACCAGGGCGGTGGCCTTGAGCATCACGCACCAGTTGTTGTTAATGCCCGGCAGGGCGAAGCGCATCATCTGCGGGAAGGTCACGAAGCGAAACCGCTGGCCACGCGTGAGCCCGTAGGCCGTGGCGGCCTCCAACTGGCCACGGGGCACGGCGAGGATCGCGCCGCGAAAGGTCTCGGTGAAATACGCACCGTAGATAAAGCCCAGGGTGATCACCCCGGCGCTGAATGGGTCGATCTCGATGTAGTCCCATTCCATAAAGTCGGTAAAGCTGGTCAGCCAGATTTGCAGGCTGTAGAAAATCAGCAGCATCAGCACCAGGTCGGGCACGCCGCGAATCAGGGTGGTGTAGATCTGCGCGGGAATCCGCAGGAACGGCAGGCTGGACAGTTTGGCAGTAGCCCCGAGCAGGCCCAGCAACACGCTGACGGCCAGGGAGAACACCGACAACTTGACGGTCATCCAGGTGCCTTGCAGCAACAGCGGGCCGAAACCCTTCAAGCTGAAGGCACTGAGCCCCAGGGTTTGCAAAAGATCTTCGAACATAAATCAGGACCTATGGCGATAAAAAAGCGCCCCTCCAGAGGAAGGGCGCCCCAGGCATTATTTGCCGCTGTACAGGTTCAGATCGCCAAAGTGTTTCTTCTGGATGGTGGCGTAGGTGCCATCATCGTGTAACGCTTTGATACCTTTATCCAACAAGGCCTTGAGGTCTTTGTTACCTTTTTTGATACCGACCGCAGTTTTGGACGGCAGCAGTGGATCGTCGATGGCCTTGCTGACTTCGTAGTCAGCACCGGCTGGCGACTTCAAAAAGCCCAGTTCGGCTTGCAGCATGTCCTGCACGGAAGCGTCCAGGCGGCCGGAAGTCAGGTCGGCGTACACCTGGTCCTGGTTGGCGTAGGCCTTGGTGGTGACACCGGCCTTGTCCAGTACGGCCTTGGCGTAGGCTTCCTGGATGGTGCCTTGCTCGTAGCCCACGGTTTTACCCTTCAGGGACTCAGGCGTGGAGAAGTTTGCGCCCTTTTTGAACACCAGGGAAGTTGGGCCGGAGAACAGCTCGTTGGAGAAGTCGATCGCCTTTTCACGGGCTTCGGTCACGGTCATCGAGGAAATCACGCCGTCAAACTTGTTGGCGTTGAGGCCTGGAATCATGCCGTCGAAATCACTTTCGACCCACTTGCACTTGACCTTCAGCTCGGCACAGATGGCATTGCCCAGGTCGATATCGAAGCCCACCAGGCTGCCGTCAGCGGCTTTAGACTCAAACGGCGCGTAGGACGGATCGACACCAAAACGCAATTCCTTGTATTCCTTGGCCAGCGCGGAACCGGCGGCCATGCACAGAGCCAGTGCAGAAAGGGTCAGCAATGCTTTTTTCATTATGTAATCCCTGGAAACCAAGATAAGCGCTTGTGGCGCGGTTAGGACTGTTACTGAACGGTGTCAGACCGGACTCAAGTAGCAATTTCTGCACCATAGTTCCGAATGGTCGTTTTAAAAGGTGAGATTAAGGAGTTGTGCCAGTAGGAAATGCCCGAAAATGGGCATTGATCAATCTATGCATTATTTTGGGGCGTGTGAGGTTTTCAAATGTGGGAGCGGGCTTGCTCGCGAATGCGGTGGATCAGTCGGTACATG
>NZ_JBSVWQ010000338.1:0-4499 GCF_054071215.1 Pseudomonas sp. SDO5522_S412
GCGGTGCGACAGTCACCTTATATATCGACTGATACACCGCCTTCGCGAGCAAGCCCGCTCCCACATTTTTGATCTACGTCTGACTTCAGCCCTGCGGGGTCTGCTCAGCCAACGCCACCGCGCGGAACATCGCCCGGCGCTTGTTCAGCGTCTCTTCCCATTCCAGGGCCGGTACCGAGTCGGCCACGATCCCGCCGCCCGCCTGCACATGCAGTTCGCCGTCCTTGATCACCGCCGTACGGATCGCGATCGCAGTGTCCATATTGCCGTTCCAGGCGAAATACCCCACCGCGCCGCCATACACACCCCGCTTCACCGGCTCCAGCTCGTCGATGATTTCCATCGCGCGAATCTTCGGTGCGCCGGACAAGGTGCCCGCCGGCAGGATCGCCCGCAGTGCATCCATCGCCGTCAACCCGGCCTTCAGCTCGCCGGTGACGTTGGACACGATGTGCATCACGTTGGAGTAACGCTCGATCACCATCTTCTCGGTGAGTTTCACCGAACCGATTTCCGAGACACGCCCGGTGTCATTGCGGCCCAGGTCGATCAGCATCAAGTGCTCGGCGATTTCCTTGTCGTCGCTCAACAGGTCCTGTTCCAGCGCCAGGTCCGCCTCTTCGGTCGCACCGCGAGGGCGCGTGCCGGCAATCGGGCGTACGGTGATCAGGTTGTCTTCGACCCGCACCAGCACTTCCGGCGAACTGCCCACGACGTGGAAGTCGCCAAAGTTGAAGAAGTACATGTACGGCGTCGGGTTGAAGCAGCGCAGCGCCCGGTACAAATCAATCGGCGCGGCCTTGAAGTCGATGGACATGCGTTGCGACGGCACCACCTGCATGCAGTCACCGGCAAGGATATATTCCTTGATGGTATCGACCGCACGCTCGTAGTCATCCTGGGTAAAGCTGGAGCGGAACACCGGGTCAGCCGCCGGTGGGCGGCTGAGGTCCAGGCCGCGACGCGGGGTGATCGGCTGGCGCAGTTTTTCCAGCAGCGCTTCCAGGCTCGCCTGGCCTTGCTCGAACGCATCGGCCTGGGAAGGATCCGCCAACACGATCGCGTGCATCTTACCCGCGAGGTTGTCGAACACCACCACCGCGTCGGAAACCATCAGCAGAATGTCCGGCACACCCAACGGATCGGGGTTCGGGGATTTGCCCAGGCGTTTTTCCACGTAGCGCACGCAGTCGTAGCCGAAGTAACCCACCAGGCCGCCGTTGAAGCGCGGCAGGCCGGCGATGGTCGGCACGTTGTAGCGCGCCTTGAATTCCTCGACGAAGGCCAGCGGGTCTTCCACATCGTGGCTTTCGATCTCGACGCCGTCCAGGGTGATGCTCACATGGTGATCATGTACCCGCAGCACCGTGCGGCACGGCAGGCCGATGATCGAATAACGGCCCCACTTCTCGCCGCCCTGCACCGACTCCAGCAGATAGGAGTTGGGCTCGTCGGCCAGTTTCAGGTAGATCGACAGCGGGGTGTCGAAGTCGGCCAGGGTTTCGCAGGCCATGGGGATACGGTTGTAGCCGGCAGCGGCCAAACGCAGGAATTCTTCGCGGATCATGAGGTGCCTCGTGGCTTGAGGGTCTAACGGTCAGGTGTGCAAACGTGCCGCAGCGCGGCGAGGATCAGTCAGGCGCGCCAACGCCAGCGGGCCAGGGCCTTGATGACTTTCATCCAGAGTTTGCGAGTGACCACCACGATGGGATTTCCAGAAGGGGATGGAACAGCGTCGGGCAACGTTATCTCAGCGCCCGTTCCCAAGCAACCGGGGATTAACAGGCGCAGGTCATCAATCACCAGCGCCGGGGATTCTTCGGCAATCGGCCGGCCATGGTTGTAGCCGTAACTCAAGGCCACACACTTGACCCCCGCCGCTTTCGCCGCCAGCACATCACTGCGCGAATCGCCGACAAACAGCGATTGGGACGCCGGGATATTGGCCATTTTCATCACGAAGAACAGCGCGGCCGGGTCGGGCTTCTTCTGCGGCAAGGTATCGCCGCCGATGATCCAGCGGAAATACCGGCCGATCTTCATCTGGTCCAACAGCGGTGCGACGAAACGCTCCGGCTTGTTGGTGATCAGGGCCATTTCCACGCCCTGCTTGTGCAGCCATTTCAGGGTGTCGCGCACGCCGGGATAAACCACGGTCAGTTCGTGGCCGTTTTCGTAGGCCACGTTGAACAGCTCAAGCGCATGCTCGGCTTCCACATCATCGACACCCTCGGCCTCGATGTTGTTGGCCAAGGCCCGACGCACCAGCATCTGCGCGCCATTGCCGACCCACTCGCGCACCGACTCGATACCCGCCGGCTTGCGCCCCAGCTTGAGCAGCATCTGGTCCACCGCCGCGGCCAGGTCCGGCACTGAATCGATCAACGTACCGTCCAGATCGAACATCACCAGCCGTGGCAGTTTGCCGGGGAACAGTTGCTCAAAGCCACTCATGGACGCGCCAGCGCCAGTTCTGCACGCATCTTGGCGATCACTTCCTGATAGTCCGGGGCATTGAAGATTGCCGAACCGGCCACAAAGGTGTCGGCACCGGCCGCGGCGATTTCGCGGATGTTGTTGACGTTGACGCCACCGTCGATCTCCAGGCGGATATCACGGCCCGACGCATCGATCAGCGCCCGCGCTTCACGCAGCTTGTTGAGGGTGCCGGGGATGAACTTCTGCCCGCCGAAGCCCGGGTTGACGCTCATCAGCAACACCATGTCGACTTTGTCCATCACGTACTCAAGCACGCTCAGCGGCGTGGCCGGGTTGAACACCAGGCCCGCCTTGCAACCGCCCTCGCGGATCAGTTGCAGGGTGCGGTCCACGTGCAACGTGGCTTCCGGGTGGAAGGTGATGTAGGTCGCGCCGGCTTCGATGAAGTCACCGACGATGCGGTCCACCGGGCTGACCATCAAGTGCG
The DNA here is from genome assembly GCF_054071215.1 of Pseudomonas sp. SDO5522_S412. NCBI lineage: Bacteria > Pseudomonadati > Pseudomonadota > Gammaproteobacteria > Pseudomonadales > Pseudomonadaceae > Pseudomonas > Pseudomonas sp. SDO5522_S412. The sequence continues at coordinate 2,927 of NZ_JBSVWQ010000338.1, forward strand.
CATCGATAGGCGCGGTCACGCCGTATTTACGCAGGGCGGCGCAGACCATCGGACCAATGGTCAGGTTCGGCACATAGTGGTTGTCCATGACATCGAAGTGAACGAAGTCGGCACCGGCGGCCAACACCTTGTCCACTTCCTCGCCCAGGCGGGCGAAGTCGGCGGAGAGAATCGATGGAGCAATGACGAAGGGCTGCATGACGCACCTTTTTGAGCTAAATCACGATGGCGCGCATTGTATACCTCATGCTTTGCCGCGCGCACCGTGACCTCGCTCAATGGTTAATAAGCTGCCCGGTAGATTTTCTCGATATCCGCGGCGCTGAGCTTGCGCGGATTGTTGCGCATCAGGCGCTCGATCCCCGCCGCTTCTACCGCCATGGCCGGGATCGCATCTTCAGGCACACCGAAGCTGCGCAGGCCGGACGGAATCTCGACTGCGGCACACAGTCGCGTCATCGCATCGACGGCCTGGTCGGCGGCATCCACCGCACTCAACCCCGTGATATTCACGCCCATGGCCTCGGCTATCTCCTGCATGCGCTCCACACACGCCAGCTTGTTCCAGTGCATCACGTAGGGCAGCAGCAAGGCATTGCTTACGCCGTGGGCGATGTTGAAACGCCCGCCCAACGGGTAGGCCAACGCATGCACCGCGCCCACGCCGGCATTCCCGAACGCCATCCCGGCCATCAGGCTGGCGGTGGCCATGTCGTCCCGGGCCTCAAGGTTGGCGGGGTTGGCGTAGGCCTTGGGCAACGCCTTGGCGATCAGTTTGATCGCCCCGATGGCCAGCGCATCGGTGATCGGCGAGGCATTCAGCGACAGGTAGGATTCGATGGCGTGCACCAATGCGTCCACCCCACTGGCGGCGGTGACGCTGCGGGGGCAAGTCAGGGTCATCTGCGGGCTGATCAGGGCCACGTCCGGCAGCAGGTAATCACTGACGATGCCTTTTTTCAGTTGCGCGACCTTGTCCGACAGAATCGCCACGTTGGTCACCTCCGAACCGGTGCCGGCGGTGGTGGGAATCGCGATCAGCGGCGGGCCTTTGCGCGGCACCTGGTCCACGCCGAACAGGTCGGCCAGGGCGCCGTGGTAACCGGCGTAGGCCGCCACGCTCTTGGCGATGTCGATGGCACTGCCGCCGCCGACGCCGATCAGGCCGTCATGCCCGCCTTCGCGGTAGACGCGCATGCAGTCCTCGACGATGGCGATTTCCGGGTCGGGCAGCACGCGGTCGAAAATCTCGTAGGTCCGTTCGCCCAGGTGTTCCAGCGCCAGCGCCACGGTGCCGGATTTGACCAGTGCCGCATCGGTGACAATCAGCGGGTTGTCGACATCCAGCCGCGTCAGCTCGGCGGCCAGTTGCTCGATGGCGCCTGGGCCGGTGAGCAGTTTGTGGGCGATCTTGAATGAGGAAGTACTCATGTGCGCGGCCTCTTATCAGTTATGGGCTGGCACAAGATTAGCTGACTTGGGCTGGTTGTCTTGCATTCAGCTACTGAATAGACACAAACCCAATGTGGGAGCGGGCTTGCTCGCGAAGGCGGTAGGCCAGTCGATATCTCTG
>NZ_JBSVWQ010000339.1:0-4496 GCF_054071215.1 Pseudomonas sp. SDO5522_S412
AGCCACCGAATGCATCAACTGATACACCGCTTTCGCGAGCAAGCCCGCTCCCACATTTTTTTGATCGCATTTCAGATCAGATGACGAATCTGGCCACCATCCCGTTCAAATCCACCGCCAAGCGCGACAGCTCATGGCTGGCCGCGCTGGTCTGGTTGGCACCCGCCGCCGACTGCGTCGCCAGGTCGCGGATGTTCACCAGGTTGCGATCCACTTCGCGGGACACCTGAGCCTGTTCTTCCGAGGCACTGGCGATCACCAGGTTGCGCTCGTTGATCAGGCTGATGGACTGGGTGATCTGCTCCAGGGCCACACCGGCAGCCCGCGCCATTTCCAGGGTGCTTTGGGTGCGCTGGTTGCTCTGCTGCATGGACTGCACCGCTTCACCCGTACCGCTCTGGATGCCGGCGACCATTTTCTCGATTTCCTGGGTCGACTGCGCCGTGCGATGGGCCAGGGCCCGCACTTCGTCCGCCACCACCGCAAAACCACGCCCGGCTTCACCGGCACGCGCCGCTTCAATCGCCGCGTTGAGGGCCAGCAGGTTGGTCTGCTCGGCAATCGCGCGAATCACGTCCAGCACCTTGCCAATGTCACGGCCCTGGGTGGCCAGGCCTTCGATCAGCACCGAGGTGTTTTGCACGTCCTGGGTCATGGTCTGGATCGCGCCGACGGTTTCCACCACTCGGTCGCGCCCTTCCCGCGCAGCCTGGTTGGACTGGCTGGACGCCTCGGAGGTGGACACCGCGTTGCGCGCCACTTCTTCCACGGCGGCCGTCATTTCGTTGACCGCGGTGGCGGCCTGGTCGATTTCGTTGTTTTGCTGTTGCAGGCCTTTGGAGGCTTCTTCGGTGACGGCGCTGAGCTCTTCAGCGGCGGAGGCCAACTGCGTGGCTGAGCCGGCGATGTGCTGGATGGTCTGGCGCAGGTTGTTCTGCATCGCGGCCAAGGCGCCGAGCAGGCGGGCCGGTTCGTCCTTGCCGTCGACTTCGATGGGTTTGCTCAGGTTGCCGCCGGCGATGGACTCGGCAGCACTGACCGCCTTTTGCAGCGGAGCGACAATGCTGCGGGTCAGCAGCCAGGCCAGCAACACCGTCATCAAGGCTGCCACCACGGCGACGATGATGATCCCGGTCACAGCCTGGGAATAACTGCCTTCGGCGGCGACGTTGGCCTGATCGGCCCCGGCGCTGTTGATGGCGATCAGTTTATTCAACTGCTCGCCCATCAGGTCGGTGCCGTCCTTGATCCGGGTATTGATCAGGGTACGCATCTCCTCGACCTTGTTTTGCTGCGACAGCGACATCATCTCGGCCTGGGCGGTCAGGTAGCTGTCGAGGGTCGCGGAAAAGGCTTTGTAGACGCTGGCCTCTTCGCCCTCGGCAGGCAAGGCCGAATAGGCGGCCTGGGCCACCTTGACCTTGTCCACCAGAATGGCCGAGCGCTCCTTGGCGTCCTGCACGGCGGCCGGCTCGCGGTTGATCAGAATGCGGAAGGACAGGATGCGCAGGCGCAACACGTTTTCGGTAATGTTGCCAAGGTACTTCACGCTGGGTAACTGGTTGGTTCCCATGTCGACCGAGGCCTGGCGGATCAGCGTCATGCGGTTGACCGCAAACACCCCCAGGATAACCACAAGCAACGCAATGAACGCAAAACCAAGGAAAGCTCGGGGGGCAATATTCAGGTTACGGAGGGACATAGGTGCGCTCTCAGAAGTAGTGGCTGCGCGCGTCCCTGCCGCGACACGGTCAGTCAGCGTCAACGCGCTGCTCTGACCTTACGGCGCCACTGTTTTAATAGGTATGTGGTGCCTACAACGTTATCGGCCGGCTTGAGGATTTAATGGGGGATGTTTCGAAATATTTTTTCACACTTCTGACAACTGGCACTTTCTGGCATCCTGCGCCTCCTTTTTCCTACCCGGGCCCGTATTTTGTCTGACACTCAAACCCCTCGCCCCCGTTATAAATCCGACCTGATTTACGGCCTCGACGACCGTCCGCACTTCAGCGCGGCGATATTTGCCGCCCTGCAGCACGTGCTGGCCAGCTTTGTCGGGATCATCACCCCGACGCTGATCGTCGGCGGCGTGCTGGGCCTGGAAAGCGAAGTGCCGTACCTGGTCAGCATGGCGTTGTTTGTGTCCGGGCTCGGCACCTTTGTGCAGGCCCGCAAGTTCGGCCCGGTGGGTTCGGGCCTGCTGTGCCTGCAAGGCACCAGTTTTTCGTTTATCAGCGTGATCCTCAGTGCCGGCTTCATGGTCAAGGCCCGGGGCGGCGGCACCGATGAGATCCTGTCGACGATCTTCGGCATCTGCTTTTTCGCGGCGTTTATCGAAGTGGTGCTCAGCCAGTTCATCGGCAAGCTGCGCAAGCTGATCACCCCGGTGGTCACCGGCACCATCATTACCTTGATGGGTTTGTCGCTGATCAAGGTGGCCGTCACCGACATGGCCGGCGGTTATGGCGCCAGCGACCTGGGCGCCGCCGGCAACATGGGCCTGGCGGCCCTGGTGCTGCTGACCATCGTGGTGCTCAACCGCTTCAACAACCCGTTCCTGCGCCTGGGTTCGATCGTGATCGGCCTGACCCTGGGTTTTGTGGTGGCCTGGTGGATGGGCCGCGTCGACCTGGGCGCCCTGCCCCAGCTGCCACTGATCAGCGTACCGGTGCCGTTCAAGTACGGTTTTTCGTTCGACTGGGTGGCGTTTATCCCGGTGGCGGTGATCTTCCTGATTTCGCCCCTGGAAGCCGCCGGTGACCTGACCGCCAACTCGATGATCTCGCAACAGCCGGTCAAGGGCCCGCTGTACATCAAGCGCATCAAGTCCGGCCTGCTGGCCGACGGCCTCAACTCGGTGATGGCGGCCACCTTCAACAGCTTGCCGATGGTGACCTTCGCCCAGAACAACGGGGTGATCCAGTTGACCGGCGTGGCCAGCCGTTATGTGGCGTACTTCATTGCCGGGCTGCTGGTGCTGCTGGGGCTGTTCCCGATGATCGGCGCGGTGTTGCAACTGATGCCCAAGCCGGTACTCGGTGGCGCCACGCTGATCATGTTCGGCACCGTGGCCGTGGCCGGGATCAAGATCCTCGCCGAAGCCGGGCTGCACCGGCGCAATGTGCTGATCGTGGCGATCTCCCTGGGCATGGGCCTGGGTGTGGCAGCAGTGCCGGAAGTACTGCGCGAGCTGCCCAAGGCACTGCACAACATCTTCGAGTCGCCAATCACCGTGGGGGCGTTCTGCGCTATCGTGCTGAACATCTTCCTGCCTGAGGAGTTCATAGAACTGGAAGAAGATGAATTTGATCCGGAAGCCTCCACCCTCAAAGTGATGCAGGACCCGGACGTCACGAAATAGGAGAACCCGTTTTATGCGCAAGCTCATGGTTTTGTCACTGCTGCTACTCACCCTGAGCGCGTGCGCGCTGTTCCCCAACCGCGACCCGGTGAACATCAACGTGGTGGGCATCGAGCCGCTGCAGAGCCAGGACCTGGAAGTGCGTTTCGCGGTGAAGCTGCGGATACAAAATCCGAATGAAACCGCGATCGACTACAGCGGCGTGGCCCTGGACCTGGAGGTCAATGGCCGGCCGCTGGCGTCCGGGGTGAGTGACCAGGGTGGCTCGATCCCACGCTTTTCGGAGACGGTGCTGACGGTGCCGGTGAGCGTTTCGGCGTTTTCCGTGTTGCGCCAGACCCTTGGCTTGAGCCAGACCCAGAGTTTGAATAACCTGCCGTACGTGTTGCGCGGGAAACTCGCAGGTGGCCTGTTCGGCACCATGCGCTTTGTGGATCGCGGGACCCTGGACTTTCCCAACACTGCCACTTGGTAACGACATGGATGCGCAACCTACGCTGTATACCGAACGGCTGATCCTGCGGCCGTTGACGCTGGAGGATGCCGAGGGTGTCCAGCAGCAATTTCCGCACTGGGAAGTGGTGCGTTACCTGAATGCCCTGGTGCCCTGGCCGTACCCGGCGGATGGTGCGCGCAGCTATCTGGAGCAGGTTGCATTGCCGGCGATGGCCCGGGGTGAGGAGTGGCATTGGTCGATCCGCCTGAAAAGCGCGCCTGGGGTGTTGATTGGTAATGTCAGCCTGATGGATGAGGTGGACAACAACCGCGGCTTTTGGCTGGCGCCGCAGTGGCAGGGCCAGGGGTTGATGGCCGAGGCCAGTGCGGCGGTGACTGAGTATTGGTTTGAGGTGCTGGAGCGGCCCGTGATGCGCGTGCCCAAGGCGGCGCCGAACGTGGCGTCTCGCAGGATTTCCGAGCGGACGGGGATGCGGTTGGTCAGGACCGATGAGGGGCAGTTTGTCGCTGGGAGTTTGCCCAAGGATATCTGGGAGATTACCCGGGAGGAATGGCTGGGGAGTCGGCGGGGCTGAGGTGGGTTTTGGGTGTATATCCGTTATTTGGGTAACGGCTGATAGGGGTTCCGCTCTTACAGCGGCTCACTTTTGAAGAGCGCAAAAGTAAGCAAAACGCT
>NZ_JBSVWQ010000340.1:0-4493 GCF_054071215.1 Pseudomonas sp. SDO5522_S412
GCGGTGTGTCAGTCGCCTTATGCGTATCTGATCCACCGCATTCGCGAGCAAGCCCGCTCCCACATTTTTAGCCCTGCGGTATCCGTTAAAGCCTGAACCGCCCCACCATCCCGTTCAAATCCACCGCCAACCGCGACAGCTCACTGCTCGCCGCACTGGTCTGGCTGGCGCCGGTCGCCGACTGCACCGACAAGTCACGAATATTCACCAGGTTACGATCCACTTCCCGCGCCACCTGCGCCTGCTCTTCAGCGGCACTGGCGATCACCAGGTTGCGCTCGTTGATTTCAACGATGGCAGTGTTGATGGTGTCCAGCGACATCCCCGCACCCTTGGCGATGTTCAACGTCGATTCCGCCCGCTCGGTGCTGTTGCGCATCGAATCCACTGCATGCTCGGTACCGGCCTGAATGCTGCCGATCATCCGCTCGATTTCGCTGGTGGACTGTTGGGTGCGATGGGCCAGGGCCCGCACCTCATCCGCCACCACCGCAAAACCACGCCCGGCTTCACCGGCCCGCGCCGCTTCAATCGCGGCGTTCAGGGCCAGCAGGTTGGTCTGGTCAGCCAAGCCACGAATCACGTCCAGCACCTTGCCGATGTCCCGGGACTCTTCCGCCAGGTTGCCGATCAAGGTGGCAGTGGCTTGCACGTCGCTGCTCATGCGTTCAATGGCGCTGACGGTTTCCTGCACCAAATCACGTCCATCGCCCGCAGACGACGTGGCGTTCTTCGAGGCTTCGGAAGTGCTGACCGCGTTGCGGGCCACTTCTTCAACCGCGCTGGTCATCTCGTTCACCGCCGTGGCGGCCTGTTCGATTTCGTTGTTTTGCTGGGTCAGGCCACGGGCGCTTTCGTCGGTCACGGCATTCAGCTCTTCCGCGGCGGAGGCCAATTGGGTGGCCGAGCCGGAAATGCGCTGCAAGGTGTCCTTCAATTTGTCCTGCATCTTGGCCATTGCCAACAGTAGTCGGCCGGCTTCGTCGTTGCCTTCCACCTTGATCGGGCGCGTCAGGTTGCCTTCGGCGATTTCCTCGGCGGCATCCAGGGCCTGGGCGATCGGCAGGGTGATGCTGCGGGTCAGCAACCAGGCGAACAGCATGGTCAGCGCCGTGGCGAGGATCAGCAGGATCACCACCAGCTCAAACGCCATGTCGTACTGGTCGGCGGCTTGCTGGTTGGTGGCCAGCGCCATCTTGTTGTTGATGTCCAGCAGGCGGTTCAATACGGCGTTGACCTGATCCGAGTTGTTCAGCAGCTCGGTATTCAGCAGCGTGCGCAGCTCTTCAACCTGATTGGCCCGTGACAGGCTCTTCATGCGCTCTTCAATCTGATGGTACTGGGCCAGCAGACGCACGTATTCATCGTAGGCAGCACGTTCTTCGCTGCTGTCGATCAACTTCTCGTAGACCGCCTGGGCCGTACGAATCTGCTGATTGCGCACGTCAAAAGACTCAAGGGTCTTTTGCTGGACGTCAGGCTCGCGGTTGGTCAGCAGGCGATACGACAGCACCCGCAGGCGCAGGGTCAGTTGAGTGAACTCGTCCAGGGCGCGAATGCTCGGCACGCTGCTAAGGGTGATGTCTTCCGTCGCCGCACGGATCTTGCTCATCTGGTTCAGGGCGAACACACCGAGAAACAACATCAGCGCGCCAATCAACGCGAAGCCGAGAAAGGCCCGCGGCGCGATATTCATATTACGAAGAGACATGTTGTGATCCTGGGGAGAAGCGCGATCCATGCGGGGTTTGAGCGGGGTGTCCATGACCTATCGGTCATACGACTAAAGTCTTGAGGGGGTGCGCGCTTTTGTCGCAGATCGGGGCGGGCCGACGGGATTCAGGAACCAGATGCCATAAATGCAGTCACTAAGGCTCGAAAGCGTGGCCTGCCCTGTAAAATCAAGGCCCCGCGCCAGGGATAACCCTGGCATCCGAGGTGAATTTTCTTTATCGTCACCGCCCTTTGAAAAAGCCCGAGAAATCAAAATGTTAGAAGCATCCCTCAGCCAATTGGAACAACTGGTCAGCGACCTGGTACAGCAGAACCAGGATCTACTGGGCACCAACGAATCCCTCAAGGCCGAACTGGCTCGCGCCAAGGATGAAAACGACAGCTTGCAGCTGAACCTGATGGAACAGGAAGAAAAGCAGGGCGCCACCGCTGCCCGTATCCAGGCGTTGGTTGAGCGTGTGAGCGCAGGTCCTGTCGGCGCATGAATGAAGGGATAAAGGTCGTTTCGATTCTCGGTGAGGATTACTCGATCAAGGCACCGGAAGGGGAAGACAACACCCTGATGAGCGCCGTGACGATGCTCAAGGCATCCCTGGCCACCACCAAGAAAAAGTACCCGACGCTGATCGGTGACAAGCTATTGGTGCTGGCGGCGCTGAACCTGTGCGCCGAGCAGATCGAAATGCAAAAGCACCACCAGCAGGAACTCGACCGTTACCAAGAGCAAGTCAGCGCCACGGTCGAGGTGATTTCCAAGGCAATCGGAACGCCTTAGAACCACTCATCCTGCATCCCCAGGCACGTGTCATCGCGTGCCTCGAGAATCGCCAGTTCATGATGGCAGCCCGGTATTTCCCACGTCAGGAAGTACCGGGCGGCCTGGAGCTTGCCCTTATAGAAGGCGACATCGGCAGCATTGCCCTTGGCCAGCCCTTCCTCGGCGCGAATCGCCTGTTCCAGCCAGCGCCAGCCAATCACCGTATGCCCGAACACTTTCAGGTACAGCGCCGAATTCGCCAGGCTGCTGTTGACCTTGCCCTGGGCGAGATCCGTCAGCAGGCCGAGTGTGACCTCTTGCAGGCGCGCCACCAGTTGTTCCAGCGGTTCCCGCAAGGCGGTCAGTGACGGGTATTCCTGTGCTCGTGCGCCCGTCTCGGCGATCAGGCGGATCAGTTGCTTCAAGCCCGCACCGCCGTTCTGCGCCAGCTTGCGCCCGAGCAAGTCCAGCGACTGAATGCCGTGGGTGCCTTCATGGATCGGGTTCAGGCGGTTGTCGCGGTAGTACTGTTCCACCGGGTATTCGCGGGTGTAACCATGGCCGCCGAGGATCTGGATCGCCAGTTCGTTGGCCTTCAGGCAAAACTCCGATGGCCAGGATTTGACGATCGGCGTCAGCAGGTCCAGCAGTTCGTGGGCCTGTTTGCGCGCAGCTTCGGTTTCCAGGGTGGTGGTGTCGTCGAACAGGCGCGCGGCGTACAAGCCAAGGTCGAAGGCGCCTTCCACGTAGGCTTTTTGGGTCAACAGCATGCGTTTGATATCGGCGTGCTGGATGATCGACACCGGCGCGGTGTTGGGATCCTTGCTGTCGGGCAGGCGGCCTTGGGGACGTTCGCGGGCATATTCCAGGGAGTACAGGTAGCCGGCGTAACCCAGCATCACCGCGCCCATGCCCACGCCGATCCGCGCTTCGTTCATCATCTGGAACATGCAACTCAGGCCCTGGTGCGGCTGGCCCACCAGGTAGCCGACGCACTCGCCGTTATCGCCGAAATTCAACGCGGTCGAGGTGGTGCCACGCCAGCCCATCTTGTGAAACAGCCCGGCCAGCAGCACATCGTTGCGCTTGCCCAGGCTGCCGTCGTCGTTGACCAGGAACTTGGGCACGATAAACAGCGAAATGCCCTTCACCCCGGCAGGTGCGTCCGGCAGCTTGGCCAGCACCATGTGCACGATGTTCTCCGACAGCGAGTGATCTCCGCCGGAGATGAAGATCTTGTTGCCCTTGAGGCGGTAGCTGCCGTCAGCCGCCGGCTCTGCGCGGGTACGAATATCCGACAGCGATGAGCCCGCGTGGGGCTCGGTCAGCGCCATGGTGCCAAAGAAGCGGCCTTCGATCATCGGTTGCAGGAAGCGTTGTTTCTGCTCCTCGGTGCCGAAGCTCTCGATCAGGTTGGCGGCGCCCATGGTCAGGAACGGGTAGGACGTGGATGCGGCGTTGGCCGACTGGAAGTGGGCGAAACACGCCTGGGAGAGCAGGGTGGGCAGTTGCATGCCGCCAGCGTCGAAGCTGCGGGCAGCGTTGAGAAAGCCGGCTTCGAGGAAGGCATCTACCGCCGGTTTCACCTCGGGAATCAGAATCGCCTGACCGTTTTCGTAGCGGGGCTCGTTCTCGTCGCCCTTGCGGTTATGCGGGGCGAAGAACTTCTCGGCAATGCTGCGGGCGGTGCCGATGGCGGCGTCGAAGGTTTCACGGTTGTGTTCGGCAAACCGCTCGCGCTGGGTCAGGCCCTCGGCATCGAGGACTTCGTACAGCTCGAAAGCCAGATTGCGGGAACTGAGCAGCGTCTCGGACATGGCGGCTTACCTGTGTGGGAATGGGCCTGAGTCTAAGTGCGCAAATAGAGGCTGGATAGCAAGATTGATCTGGGTGATGGAGGGGCAAAACAACAGCGGTGAGTTGCAAGCACGGTCAGTGTGGGAGCGGGCTTGCTCGCGAATGCGGTGGATCAGTCAGTACATCTGGCGACTGACACTGCGCA